>CAZLJI010000320.1:0-3654 GCA_964559565.1 uncultured Ignavibacteriaceae bacterium
TAGGATCTAGTACCGAAAGGTGTCGGGGTTCGAGTCCCCGTTCTCGCACGAACTTAAACTATTTATAACTATTTGAGGTTAATTTGGAATTTAAGGTTAATGATATTTCACAATCTGAAAAAGAAGTCGAAGTTACTCTTAGCTACGATGAGATAAGAAATGAAATTGATCGCGAAGTAAAAAAAGAAGCAAGCAAAATTCAGGTGCCTGGATTCAGAAAAGGTAAAGTACCAAAGCAGATTCTCAAGCAAAGATTTGGCGATACACTTGAGTTTGAAGCGTCGGAAAAAGTGGCAAACTCCAGATTCTGGCAGTTGGCAAAAGAAAATGATTTGCGTCCAATCGGTCAGCCTGTTATGACAGATCTCGATTTCATCATCGAAAAAGATTTTAAGTTTAAAGTAAAGTATGAAATAATACCTGAAATCGATGTGAAAGATTACACCAATCAAATTATCGAAGTTCCTGATATAAAAGTAACTGAAGCAGAAGTCGAAAAGGAAATCGAAAATATTCTTCGTTCAAACAGCACTCAGGAAGATGTAGATATAGTTGGTGATGATATTAATTACCTTCTGGATGTTGAACTAACCAGAATTAGTGAAGATGGACAGCCAGCCGCTGACAGTAAGCCTGAAAAAATGCAAATTGATCTTTCGAATGAAAATGTTCACATTGATATAAAAGAAAACTCAAAAGGAAAAAAAGTTGGAGAAAAGTTCAAGTTCCATTTTCACGATGAACGAATGATCCCGAACAAAGATGGGGTTGAAGAGAAAGTAGTTGAGCATTTTGATTATGAAGTTTTAATACTTGGAATAAAAAAGATTGTTCTTCCTGAATTAAATGAAGAGCTAATTAAAAAAGTTACAAAGGATAAACTCTCAACTGGAGCTGAATTAAGAACTGAAATAGAAAAAAACATTAAGAATTATTATGATCAAAGAGCTGATGAATTCACAAGAAACCAGCTTATTGGTTTAATAATCTCGAAGAATGATTTCACTCCTCCTTCATTTATGGTTGAAAGTATACTCGATGAAATGGTTAAGAGTGAAGAGGAGCGGCTCAAAAAACAGGGAATGAAAAAAGTTGACACAAAGTATTTGAGAGAATACCTTCAGCCATCTGCACTTAATGAGGTGAAGTGGTATCAACTCAAAAATGAAATACAGAAGAAAGAAAATTTAGAAGTTACAGATAAAGAGCTTGAAGAGCTTGCTGCAAAAGATGCTGAGAAGACAGGCTTACCTGTCGAAAAACTTGTGAATTATTACAAGTCATCCAACCAGATGGAGAGAATGCTAGATCAAAAGCTTTTTAGCTTCCTGAAAGAAAAAAATGAAATAAAAAAAGTTAATCCAGATAAACTTGCGAAACAGCAGAAAGAGGAAAAAGTATGAACGAAAAATTAGAAATATTTAATCAGCTTGTACCTTACGTTATCGAACAGACCGGCCGCGGTGAAAGAGGAATGGATATTTATTCACGACTTCTTCGCGAGAGAATTATTTTTATCGGAATGCCGATTGATGATCATATAGCCAGTTTAACAATCGCGCAATTAATATTTCTTGAAGCTGAGGATTCACAGAAGGATATCAATCTTTATATAAATTCTCCTGGAGGAAGTGTTACCTCAGGAATGGCAATATACGATACAATGCGTTATATCAAGCCTGAAGTTGCGACAATTTGTGTTGGAATGGCAGCAAGTATGGGTGCGATTCTGCTTGCAGGCGGTGCTCAGGGTAAGCGTTCAGCACTCCCTCATTCCAAAATTATGATCCATCAGCCGTGGATTGGCGGATTGCAAGGGCAAACAACGGATATCGAAATTCACGCTAAAGAAATGTTGAAAACCAGAGATTCTCTGTACAATATTCTAGCAAAGCATACAGGTAAATCGGTCGAACAAATTACAAAAGACTGTGATAGAGATTACTTCCTGACTTCAGAAGAAGCTAAAGAATATAGACTCATCGACAACGTACTGGAAACTCGTATCCCCGACATTAAAAAATAATTTAAGGGGGATATTTTCCCCCTTCCCTTTTCTACTTTCTCAATCAAAAATATTCTTGCTTTAACTTAAAGTTTGATTTATTTTCAAACTGAAATAATTGCGAACTAATATCTCATAATTATTGTTTATTAATCATTATGATCGGACATAGATTTACAAATTTCATCCCTAACGACAGCGCCAAAGGCGGTTTTGAAGATTTGTTAAAAGTTTTTCTTCAACTCGTTACAATTACCTCAGGTGATGTATCAGAAGCATTAAACTGGATGAATGAACTCGACCGAAAGTACAATATTACCGGCGAAGAATATGGTATGGGCAATTTCATTGACGATTTGAAAGAAAAAGGCTTTATAAAAGATAATGACGACGGCAGCACAATTTCACTGACAGCAAAAAGTGAAATGACCATCAGAAGACAATCGCTGGAAGAAATCTTTGGTAAATTAAGAAAGTCTGCTAGAGGAAATCACAGAACTCCCTTCTCCGGTCACGGAGATGAAATTACCTCAGACAGGAGAGAATATAATTTTGGTGATACTCTCGACCAGATTGATATGACTGATTCAATAAAGAATGCACAGATAAATCATGGGATTGATGAATTTAAGTTAACTGAAAAAGATCTTGAGATCGAAGAAAGAGATTACAAAGCTCTTACATCAACGGTATTGATGATAGATGTATCTCATTCAATGATACTTTATGGTGAGGACAGAATCACTCCTGCAAAAAAGGTTGCAATGGCGTTGTCTGAATTAATAACTACCAACTATCCAAAAGATACTCTTGATATTATAGCTTTCGGTAATGATGCCTGGCCGATTGAAATAAAAGATCTGCCTTATCTTGAAGTTGGTCCATTTCACACAAACACTGTCGCTGGATTACGATTAGCTCACGATATTCTTAGAAGGAGAAAGAGTAATAACAAACAAATTTTTATGATCACAGACGGCAAACCAACCTGCCTGAAGGTTGGTGCGAAATATTATAAAAACAGTTTCGGTCTGGATAGAAAAATCATAAATAAGACTCTTGATGAGGCTGCAATTTGCAGAAAGAATAATATTGCTGTCACAACTTTTATGATTGCACGCGACCCTTATCTGCAGCAGTTTGTTCGTGAATTTACAAAGATCAACAATGGAAGAGCTTATTACAGCAATTTGACCGGTCTAGGAGATTTTCTATTTGAAGATTATATAAGAAACAGAAGAAAGAGAGTAAGGTAAGGTCCCACCCTTCGCCTCCCTAAGAGGAGGGTTATTGATAATTAAAATCGAGAGAAAATAATTTTAAAACTATACTAAAACTGGAATCAATTTCTAAATGAATAGAACAAATATTAAAACACTTGGCGAATTAAAACAGAGTGGGTACAAAACTAAATCCATCAAAGATGAACTCAGAAATAACCTGATAGAATTTTTGAAAGAAAACAAAAATCCGTTTGAAGGGATCATTGGATTCGATGATACAGTAATTCCCGATCTGCAAACAGCAGTGCTTTCAAGACACGATATTTTACTACTTGGATTAAGAGGACAAGCGAAAACAAAAATTGCGAGACTGATGATAAACTTGCTTGATGAGTATATTCCTATTGTTGAAGGTTCTGAATTGAA
>CAZLJI010000321.1:0-3653 GCA_964559565.1 uncultured Ignavibacteriaceae bacterium
CAATGATGATAACGCTTACACGACAAACAATGTTGACAAGAATTCAACCGCAGATGGTCACGATGGTCATGATGGAATTATCTGGTACCCAGGTATAAAAGATGACTTAGGGCCAAATTCATGGGGTGATATTATCCCTCCTTTTACTTTTTATGAGTGGGAGGTGATCGGATCACATTTAGAATGTCCTAACAATTATTCACCATCTTCGATTACATGTCCTGGAAGATGTTATAAAAATAGTCACCCTTCAGATGCCAGCAGATGTGTTAATAAGATCACTGTGGATGACGAGGGTTGGGTTGCTTATCAGTATTTAGGGAAAAACTGGACTACCGAAGGTCAGAGAATTTGGAATAATGGTTGTGAAGTTGGTTATGAGATATGTTCAAGCACAACAACTGAATATGGTGATTGGTCAGAATGGATGGTAGATCCAAATGATGAAACTCAAGAGTACAGACCAAGGACTGTAACCGATTACGACCTAGTGGATGGTACTACTAACTGTGGCTCTATTGTTGAAAAGGAAACCAGGTATAATTCATGCTCAATAACTGGTGAAGCAGTCTACGGTGATTGGACAGAGTGGACTGTCGATAATGAGTGTGAAACAATGGAAGTTAGAACTAGAACGGTTAGCTATTTTGACTCAGAAGACGAAAAACTTCTTTGTGATAGTACAGTTGAAAAAGAGACAAGGTATATTGCATGTTCACTTACAGGCGAGGCAGTCTATGGTGTCTGGTCTGCTTGGATGATAGACCCAGATGACGATACTCAAGAGTATAGAGAGAGAACAGTAACTTACTATGACTCGGAGGATAGTGAAGAGGTATGTAGCTCAAGCATTGTAAAAGAGTACAGGCCAATTGAGGAAGAGGAAGGAGATGATGATGGTGAGATAGAAGGTGTAACTGATGAGAAGGAAGAGGAAGTTACTCCAGAAGTACTTGGTGCAGAGACTGGTGCTAATGATGGATTGGTATTTGCGATGGAGATCATGCTTATGACTTCATCTATATCTTCTTTAGCTTTGATGGCAAAGAAGTATATAATTGGTTAATGACCAAGCGAGCTAGTCTTATAATCACGGCGGTGCTCCTTGTGAGCACCGCTTTGTTTACTTATTTTGTTTTTATCCCTACGGTTAGACCGGTTGAAATTGTAAGCGTTGAAGAATACGTTCAGCCAGATTCAGAGCCTGAAGAACCTTTCATTGAGATTCCAGAGGAACCGATCGAAGAGATCGATATCCTGTTAATTGAGTGGGGGTTAGAAAAAGACAAGACGAGTATTATTGATGCAGAAATTTTGAACAGGGAGCTTCCAAATAACTGGAAGGATAGGGGTATTAGATTCAAATACACATATGTTGGAGAGTTCGACAATTCCACCCAACAGACTGTCGATAATTTACTTGTGACAGAATATGCCTGGCAAAAGCAGCTTGATATAGATGGTAATGTAGTATTCGGTGGTGTTCTTCTTCTTAAAGATGGTACATACCAACTTCATACCCATAACACTTTTACAAAAGCTCAATGGAGATACCTTCTTGGTGATCTTTTGGACAGGTATTATTCAAATGATGAGCTTGTTGGAACACAGATAAAGTTTGGTGAAGTGACTCTTGAAGCAAAATGGTACCGGGATATAGAAATTGAGAAAAATAGTAAAGTACCATTTGCGGATTTAATAATTTCTACTTGCCTTGAGCGGTTTGGCGATAGGAGACTGGTAAGCGGTTGGGACGTGGTAGAGGAATAGTAGACTGTACTCTGTACACTGTAGTCTGGATTGGTTGTACTAAGTATTAAAAACCACTTTTAAAAATATTGTTATCCCCTAGGAATTTTTATATGCTTGACGAAAGATTTCGATGTGACTAAAATCCGACCAACGATGGATTTAATGAAAATTTCATTAAACAGATCCTCAATTTCCTTACTAAATTGTTGCCATATTGATTATTAATCCCGCTAGAAGCGGAGTAGATTTCTATTGCCCAAATTAATTTCTTATTTAATATATATGAAGAAAATCTTGCTAAGCGTCTTCGCTGTAGCAGTGGTCGCCCTCGGTGCAGTAGTTGCAACAAGAGCATACTTTACTGATACTGCGACAGTGCCAAGTGATCTATCTTCAGGGCGACTCGATATTGAACTTCGAGGTCCTAATGCCGGTGGCATTATTATTCCTGTCGATACAACCCAGTATTTTATGGGGGGTATGGCTCCAGGTGTTGAATTTGGACCGTATGAAGTTCATGTCTACAACAAGGGTTGGGGACAGAGTACTCTTCCTGTCAAGTATGCTTGGACATCAGTGTATGGAAGTGGAAGTCAGGACATGTACGATTTGCTCAATGTAAAAGTTAGAGAGGGTAATTGGGATTGGTTGGGAGCAGCATGGTTCACTGAACCACAGGGAGTTTTGTATAGCGGATTATTAAAGGATATGCCAAATTATTTGCAATCGGCAAATTCTTTGAATCCGAATATTACAAGATGTACTTGGTTTTATTTCACACTCGATAGTACAGCAGGAAATGCCCTTCAAGGACAAAATGTATTATTCGATTTGAGATTGGATGCAACCCAAACAAATAATCCAGGTTGGACGGAATAAGCTGAATATCACTGCCCAAGTAAATTTTAAATTTTCTTTTTATGAAGAAAATATTAGCTAGTGTTGCCGTTGTGGCACTGCTCTCAGTGGCTACAATTGCAGCAACAAGAGCATATTTCACGGATACAGAGAAGAGTGAGAAAAACAGTTTTACTGCTGGTTCTCTTGATCTTCAGGTGGATGGTGAAAATCCTCTTGTTTCAACGAAGTTTACGATTTCGAATTTAAAACCAGGCAGTCAGCCAAAAGGAACTTTTCATCTTGATAATGTAGGTTCTATTCCCGGTTATATTGATATAAGTGCACTTGTATTGACGGAGTATGAGAATGATCTTCTTGAACCGGAAGTAGAGGCTGGAGACATTGATGATGGTCTTGGCGAACTTGGAAGTGTTTTGAATGCAAGGATGTTTATAGATTATAACTGTGATGGTTGGATTTCTGCAGGAGATGTTACTTTTTATAATGGTTACGTCTCGGGTCTTCCATCTAGTTTTAATCTAAATGAGTCATTAGCTGCTGGTGGTACTAAGTGTATTACTTTCATCTTTGACTGGTGGAATACGACATCCGATAATTTGGCGATGACAGATTCCTTTGATATGGATCTAACATTCGAACTTAACCAAAATATGTAACTTGAATTATAAACGGGAGGGGGAGACTCCTCCCGTAGGGGAATTATGAAAATTGATTTAAAGAAAATTAACTACAAAGCGATATTTAGTGTTTTGTATTGGGTATTGATGACTGCAGTTGTTCTTGTGGCACTGCTTGTTATCTACTCAAATACCAGTCTGAACAGTGAGTATGGTCTGTACGTAGTCAGTTCCGGTTCGATGGAGCCTGCGCTAAAAACTGGTAGTGTGATTTTTGTTCGTTCGACAGATGATTATGAAAAGGATGATATTGTGACTGTGCAGAGTGGTACTGAGGATGATGGTAATTATACCCATAGGATTTACGAGGTAAAAGAGATAGAAAATGGAGTGGAATATATTACAAAGGGAGACGCAAATGAC
>CAZLJI010000322.1:0-3642 GCA_964559565.1 uncultured Ignavibacteriaceae bacterium
AAGCAATTCGAACCATAACAGGAAAACCAATTTCGTTCGCAGCTTTGATCGCTTCATCAATATTTTTTGCTGTTTTACTTCTTGCAACCTTTAGCCCGATTTCAGTACACTTGTTTGCAAACAGTAATCTGTCTTCTGTGTCCTTAATTGCTTCAACTGGAGTACCCAGCACTTGAACGTTGTGCTTTTCAAGAATTCCTTTATCATATAACTGAACACCAACGTTCAGCGCAGTCTGTCCACCAAATTGAAGTAGAATACTATCCGGTTTTTCTTTTTCAATTACCCGTTCAACAAATTCAGCAGTGATTGGGATGAAGTAAACTTTATCTGCAAAATTTTCAGAAGTTTGAATCGTAGCAATATTCGGGTTAACAAGAATGGAAGTTATTCCATCTTCCTTAAGTGCTTTGATAGCCTGTGAGCCGGAATAGTCAAACTCCCCCGCCTGCCCTATTTGCAAAGCACCCGAGCCGAGAATTAATACTTTTTTTGGTTTTCGTTTTTTGATCATTGTTCTTTCTTTCTGTGTTATTGTGCCTCTGTGGTAAATTTCACCTCAGAGACATGGAGTCACAGAGTTATTATTTCAGTGCCCGAACAAACATATCAAATATAAATTCACAGTCATCTGGACCGGGAGAAGCTTCCGGATGAAACTGAGCTGCAAAAAATGGTTTTGATATATGAATAATCCCTTCATTCGTTCCGTCGTTATCATTGACAAACCATTCTCGCCAATCTTGCGGAAGAGTATCCGACTTAACTGCATAACCATGATTCTGTGAAGTTATGTAACACCGCTTTGTTCCCATTTCATTGCAAGGCTGATTGTGTCCACGATGACCATATTTTAATTTATAAGTATCAGCACCTGCAGCAAGTGCAAGTATTTGCGAGCCGAGACATATTCCAAGAATCGGAATATTTGATTCCATTGCTTTCTTTGTGTGCTCAATAGTTGCAAAATTCATCTTCGGATCACCGGGACCGTTTGATAACATTATTCCATTTGCTTTGATGGAAGTAAAATCATAATCATAAGCGACGCGAATTACAGAAATATTTCTTCCGAGAAAAGCACGAATGATATTATTCTTCGTTCCGCAATCAACAAGAATTATTTTTTTATTTCCTGCAGAATACTCAATAGGTTCTTTTACCGAAACTTCTTTGACGAGATCTGATTTATTTGGATCAGAAAATCCTGTTTGCTCGTTCTGATTTAAAATGATCATTCCAAGCATTGTCCCTTTATCTCGTAACTTTCTTGTGAGCATTCTGGTATCAATTCCTGTTATTGCAGGAATTTTTTCTTCCTTCAGCCACTCGCCTAATGATTTTTTTGCACTCCAATGCGAGTATTCATTAGAATAGTTTGAAACGATTAATCCACGAACGTGGATAGAATCGGACTCAAAATTTTTTGAAACTCCGTTCAAACTTTCTTTTTCAGGTACACCATAATTTCCAATAAGAGGAAAAGTGCAAACCAAAATTTGTCCGCGGTAGCTTGGATCAGTAAGAGTTTCAGGATAGCCAACCATACCCGTATTAAAAACAACTTCTCCATTAGAGTTGCCTTCATAACCAAAGCTGGTTCCTTCGAATTCACAGCCGTCTTCTAATATTAATTTGGCGGTTTTACTTTTTAGAGATGACATCTTTTCTCTCCTGCGATGGACAGGCAAGAAGATGTTATCCCTCTCGTTTCATTTTTATTTGACATATCACATTAAGACAAAAAAATAGTCCGGGGTCTACCGGACTGGTTCGTTAGAAAATTTTATTCGGGATACAATATCTGAAATTTTAACTCTTGCTCTCACTACTCAATAAAAAATTTGAGACAAATATAAGTCGTGTTATATTCTCATCCAATTATTATGAAACAAACCTAATTAATGATAACTTAATTCTGTTGGGCTGGTATTTAAATCAATAATTGTTATAATTGCAGTGAAAATTAATCTGTTCTTAACAATAGAGATATTTTTTGAAGATACTCTCGATATTTCAAGTCACTGGTTCTGCACAATCTAATTCAACGCGTAAATTCCATTTAAACCATTTATTTAATTTTTAATGAGTAAAAAACCTAAAATTTTTATTCTCGATACAAACGTTATTCTCCATGATTCATCCTGTATTAATCAGTTTCAGGAGAATGATGTTGTAATTCCTCTAACAGTTCTTGAAGAACTGGACCAATTTAAAAGAGGAAGCCAGGTAATAAATCTTAATGCAAGAGAATTTTCCCGCACACTTGATTCACTCACCGGTCAGGATATTTTTAACGGCGGCGTTTCTATGGGTGAAGGTCGTGGGCAATTACGAATTGCTATTTCACGTGGGCTGTCGCAAGAGATTCGTGAAGTATTCAAAGAGGATACACCCGATCATAGAATATTGGGAACCGCACTAGAATGGCAAAAGAAATACAAAGAATCAAATACTGTTATTCTGGTTACCAAAGATGTAAACCTTCGAATGAAAGCCAAAGCACTTGGCATCCTTGCTGAAGATTATACAACAGATCGGATTGGAAGTATTGAAGAACTTTACAGCGGTAAGCAGGTAATAGAAGATTTTGATGATGATACAATAATTAAGTTGTTCCAGCCGCCGTTCGAGGTTCCTGCTGAACCACTACTCGATAGATTAAACGGAGAAGCTTTCCCAAATAAATTTTTTATACTACGGAATGGTAATCGTTCTGTGCTTGCAAATCTCGATCAGAACAAAGAACACTTAAGAAAAGTAGATAAGAATGTTATTTATGGAATCACTCCAAGAAATGCAGAGCAGACTTTTGCTGTTGATGCTCTGTCAAATCACGACATTCAATTAGTTTCATTAACTGGTAAAGCGGGCACGGGAAAAACGCTTCTTGCTCTAGCAAGTGCACTTCACGTACGAAAACAATACAGGCAAATTTTTGTTGCCAGACCGATTGTTCCTCTCAGTAATAAAGATATTGGTTATTTGCCCGGAGATGTAGAAAGCAAGCTTGCACCTTATATGACTCCACTCTGGGATAACTTAAAAGTAATTCAGGATCAATTTCCGGAGACAGATAAAAACCATCAGCTAATTGATTCACTAACCAAAGAAGAAAAACTTGTAATTGAACCTCTATCGTACATTCGTGGACGAAGCTTGCAGAGAATTTTCTTTATTGTTGATGAAGCACAGAACCTGACTCCTCACGAAATTAAAACCATTATCACACGTGCAGGCGAGGGCTCAAAGCTTGTGTTCACCGGAGATATTTACCAGATAGATCATCCATACCTTGATGGACAATCTAATGGTTTGTCTTATTTGATAGATCGTTTCAAAGGTCAGAGATTGTATGCACACATAAATCTTGAGAAAGGTGAACGCAGCGAGCTGGCTGAACTGGCCAGTAATTTGTTATAAAAGCAATAAATAGTCACTCTATTAACCTAAATATTATTTTGCCTCGGCAGGTATTGATTTATTTATATTCTCCATTTCGAACAATTCAGTCAATATCATTTCTGCTTCAGGTTTTTTAAAATTCTTTTTGATAAGATCCTGTAAATCCTCAATCGCTCCATGATGAATTTTCTGATTTAAATCCTTATTAAGCTTTATTGTTTCGCTATACTTTGATTT
>CAZLJI010000323.1:0-3635 GCA_964559565.1 uncultured Ignavibacteriaceae bacterium
CTTTATAACTCCTGCAAATACAGTTGTATTAACAGTAACAAAGCAAAACTATTACAGGTACACAGCAAATATTCCTGTTGTTCCTGCTAGTGGTGCATACGTGGTTGCCGATTCCTGTATAATCAATGATGCTTCCGGAAATGGGAATGGACTTTTAGATTATGGTGAATCTCCATTATTCTCAATTAGAGTTAGAAATGTTGGAGTTGCGAATGCAAGCAATGTTAATCTGATATTGCATTGCGAGGATAGTTATGTTACAATTACTGATTCAACTGAATTTTACGGTAACATCTCAGCAGGTGAACAAAAATTAATTAACAATGGATTCGCAATTAGTGTTAATTCACTCGTTCCGGATGGTCACTTTATTAATTTCCAGGTTGTCGCAACGGATGGTGTAAATAACTGGACAAGTAATTTTTCACTGCAGGCTCATTCACCTTCACTTGCTCTCGGCACTTTTACCGTTTCAGATCCACTTGGAAATAACAATAATGCTTTAGATCCCGGTGAGACTGCTGATGTAATAATCGAAGTTAAAAATGATGGTTCTTCTGGTGCAGTTAGTGTTATTGGCGAATTAGTCTCCAGCGATCCATACATTACAATAAATACAAGTTCTCAGGCTTATGGGAATATTGGAGCCGGAAGCAGCATTACAAAAACATTCAGTGTTACTGCTGGAGCTAATACTCCAACCGGTCATTCAGCTGATTTCAATTTTAATATAACAGCAACACCGGGTCTAACAGCCAGCGGAAGTTTCTATCTAATCGTAGGACAAATTCCGGCACTGATACTTTGTATGGATACAAACCATAACTCAAGTCCAGCAATCAAAGCTGCGCTGGATTCTAACAACGTGACTTACGATTTTTCAATGACTTTCCCATCTGATTTAAGTCTGTACAGATCTATCTTTATATGTTTGGGAATTTACAGCAGCAACTACGAACTGAGTTCAACCGATGGACAACTATTAGCAGATTATCTTAATAATGGTGGAATGATTTATATGGAAGGCGGCGATACGTGGTATTATGATACGCAAACTCCTGTACATCCGATGTTCAACATAAATGGAACTTCTGATGGCAGCGGTGATCTTGGAACAATTCTCGGTCAAACTGGAACTTTCACAGAAGGAATGACTTTCACATATACTGGAGAGAATTCCTGGATTGATCATCTTACAAACATTTCTCCGGCTGTGTCAATCTTTAAAAACCAGTCGCCTGATTACGGTTGTGCAGTTGCTTATAATGCAGGGACATACAAAACTATAGGCGCATCTTTTGAGTTTGGCGGATTAAGCAATGGAACAGCATCGTCAAATAGAAAAGTATTAATGCAAAAGATAGTTGAATTCTTCGGATTGGGTATTGTTCCTGTTGAGCTCGTTTCATTTAATGCAGATGTTGAGCAGAATATAATCGTGCTTAAATGGGAAACAGCAACCGAAACAAATAACAAATCATTTATGATTGAGCGAAGCAATAATAATTTTAATTTTGACAAGATTGGTGAAATAGAAGGAAAAGGTACGACCACAGAAAAGCAGGAATATATTTTTAGAGATGCAAGTATAGCTTCCGGTAAAGGTAAAGTTTTTTATAGATTAAGACAGGTTGACTTTGACGGGACTGAAAATCTTTCGGATGTTATTGAAGTAGATTACTCAATGATACCAACAGTGTTTAATCTTTCGCAAAACTATCCAAATCCATTTAATCCAATGACGACGATAAGATTCGATATTCCCAAAGAAGTAAAAGTCACTTTAAAAATGTATGATATGCTTGGTGCAGAAGTTGAAACACTCGTCGATGAAGTTATGGAACCGGGTTATTATAAGTACGAATGGAACGCTTCACAATATTCAAGCGGAGTTTATTTCTACCGGATAACAGCGGGTAGCTTTGTTAGTACTAAAAAACTAATCCTTCTTCGCTAAACTATTGCGGACATATACTCTTAAAACAATTACTCATATAGTTTTTTTCAAACCCCTGTCACCGAATGACGGGGGTATTTTATTTTAAGACCGAGTTAGGTTCTTTGTTAAAATGATTACAGAAAGTAGATAAAATACAAAGCGTTATTTTCTATTCTTGAAACTTATTTTTTAGTTAAATTTGAGAACATAAATTCAATCAATTATAGGGAGTAGTATGAAAAATTTATTTGTTTTTTTGTTGATGTCACTATTATTTATTCCATTCTATTTGTTCTCACAGAATGATGAACACTCATCTGAAATTAACAGCTCAGTGCCGGAACTATTTGAATTTCACGAAGTAATTTATCCCATCTGGCATACAGCCTATCCGGAAAAAAATTATGAGATGCTGAAAGAAATGACCCCTGAAGTCAATTCCGGTGCCGAAAAAATATATACAGCACAGCTTCCCGGAATATTACGTGATAAGCAGGAAGAATGGGATAAAGGAGTTGCAAAGCTTCGTTCATCGGTTGAGAAATACAATAAGGCGATGCAAGGAACAGATGAACCGGAAATTTTGTTAGCTGCTGAAGATCTTCATTCAGACTATGAAATGCTGGTAAGAATAATAAGACCAGTTACAAAAGAGGTCGATGAATTTCACAAAGTGCTTTATATGATCTACCATCATTACTGGCCAAATAAAAATATGGAAGAGTTCGGCAAAGCAGTGGATGAGCTCGCAATGAGGGCTGATGAACTGGCAAATTGTGTATTGCCGAAGTGGGCTTCTGAAAAATCAGATTCATTTAAGGAGCATTCACAAAAATTATACAATGCAACTAAGAATCTTAAGGAGTTGAAGGATTCCGATGCAGATGAAACTCAACTTAATAAAGCAATTGAAGATGTTCACGATAATTATGTTGCACTTGAAGGTTTATTCGGTTAAATCTTAAATCATACTTAAAATTTTTTTATTTATTGCCCCTGTTGTATCAGCAGGGGTCTTTTATTTGCATTCCACCTGAAACCATTTCCCATTTCATTCATCAGATTTCCAACTAATAAAACAATATAATTAAGCGGGTAAAAATGAATCTTGTAGAAAATCTTGATGCAAAAACATTCGAACAAAAAATAGCAGATGATAAAGATGCTGTCCTCTTAGATGTCCGGACTCCGATGGAACATCAAATGGTTCGCATACCGAATTCAATTCTAATTGATATCAATAATCCGATGTTTGCTAAGGAAATTGATAAGCTGGATAAAAATAAAAGTTATTATGTTTATTGCCGTAGCGGAAACAGGAGCTTTCACGCAGGAAATTATATGCTCGAGGCAGGCTTTGAAAGAGTATATAACCTGGAGCCAGGAATTATCGGCTGGACTGGTGAAAAAGAATTTTCTGTATAATCTTATAATCTAATAAAAGGAAAATAAATGTTTTTTGAACGTATATATGAAAAAGGTTTAGCCCAGGCAAGTTATGTAATCGGATGCCAGGCAACTAAAGAGGCAATTGTGATCGATCCTAAAAGAGATATTGATACTTATCTTGAAATTGCTGAAAGAGAAAACCTGAGAATCACTCACATTGCTGAAACTCATATCCACGCTGACTTTTTAAGCGGCTCACTTGAACTGGCTCACGAAACTGGGGCAAAAATTTATTTGTCAAATGAAG
>CAZLJI010000324.1:0-3615 GCA_964559565.1 uncultured Ignavibacteriaceae bacterium
TTTTCATCAAAATCGAAATCGGTTTTAGTAATATCAATCAGAATAAATTTCTTGGATACATATCCATAGTTCTTAGTATTTCAGTTCTGGAATTAGAAACGGTAAAATTCCATTCCTCAATAAAATATGAAGCAAACTTTTTCAGTGGAGAACTAAATTCCTGGAATTTCAAGACGACTTTTCTGTTTTCATCCCATTCTATAATTTCTTCAATGTGTGTAGAGCCATCCTCATTATAAACCTTGATTCTTGAACCAACGATTGCTGCTGTTCTTTTCTCGAATTCCGCTTTCTCGATTCCGGGTAGAAAAGAATATCCTTCAAACTTTTTCCACTGACTTGTATCAAGTATTATTGAACAAATCTCTTTTGGCAATAAGTCTACGATACTATGAACTTTTATTTTGATTGGATTCATTGAAAAGATTATTGTTTTGAATTATCTGTGGGTTTTGTACCTATTTCAATTACTTCAAATTCAACTAAGTCTTCCCAGTTGTTAATCCAGGATTTAAAAGTTTCAGGATTTTCAGTTTCCATTAATTGAAAACATCTTTCTCCATTTTTCTCAAGCCAGCTTTTGATAAAGAACAATCCTTCAGGAAGCATTCTTCCCTTCTTATGGAATCTTTCATAAATTTTATCAAAACATCCTTCACGATAATTTTCGATAACCATATATTTTGTCATAGCATTTTCTGATAATATTTATTCAAACTCAACTTTTAACTTTTGTCCAAGCAATCCTTCCAATGGCCATTCACCAAAATTAATAGCTTTAGCATATTCAATTGCTTTATTCGGCTCGAATCCTTTATATTGAATCAGGTAAGCTGCAAACATATGACTCGCTCTTCGTGCTACGGTACAATGCAATAACACTTTACCTTCTGATTTATCAACTGCTTCGGCAAATTTTATTAAAGCTTCATTGGTATAGGGAAAATCAGCTCCACCCAAAGGTATGTGAATGTATTCCATTCCAAGACTATCCAGCAATACCGCTTCATCAAACGGAACGTATTCACGATTATCCATTTCTTTTTGAGTGCGGAGATTTACTACGGTTGTAACTCCTTCAGACTTCAATTTTACAAAGGCATCTTTATCCGGCTGACCACTGATGTATAGTTCATCAGCTTGTGCAATTACTTCGAGGAATCCGGATTTATCAAGTTTCACAGGAAATGAAACTGAATCCTGGCTGAAAGCAGGTTGAATGAAAATACTAAACCAGATACACAACATTAAAATTTTGAGCTGCTCCATTTTATTATCTCCAAATATTTATTAATAATCTAAACTAGAGAATGATTACAACATTCCCCTTTTTATGTCCTTTGTCAACATAAGCGTGCGCCTCTGCAATTTTCTCCAAAGGGAATATTTTATCTATGATGGGTTTAATTTTTCCTGTATCCAGAAGTCCGCTTATAAATTTCAAATCTTTGCTTCGTTCTTCTGGTGGTCTTAAACCGGTCGCCATTATCAGAGATTTTTTATTCGAGGAAATTGAAGTCCACAGGACTGAAGGAAAAACTTTCAGTGTTATTGCTGCCTGAAGAAACTTTCCATTTTGCTTAAGAGAATTTTTGCATTGTGAAAAACTAGTCTTTCCAACCAGATCAAAAATAATATCGTATGTTTCACCATTCCTGGTAAAATCTGATTTGGTATAATCAATTACTTTATCAGCACCGATTGATTCTACTAAATCAATACTTGAAGTACTGCATACTCCTGTAACTTCTGCACCGAAATATTTTGCAAGCTGAACCGCGGCTGATCCAACGCTACCTGAAGCACCGATGATTAATACTTTGTCCCCTTTTTTAATTTTTCCTTTATCACGCAGGAATGGCAGCGAAGTTAAAAATCCGTCACAGCAGGTAATAGCTTCTTCATAACCTTTATTGGAAGGCATTTTTGCAATTGTTGATTTATCATCGGCTAAACAAATATATTCCGCGTAAGAACCGTAACCAGGAGTAGTGCCTAAAACTTTGTCTCCAATATTAAATAATTTCACATCCTTGCCGATGGTTGCAATCTCGCCGGCAAATTCACTTCCCAATATTTGGTTCTTTGGTTTAGTGAGTCCGGTAAATAATCTCGAAAATTTTGGTTCTCCCCTTCTGAAAACACAGTCAGTTGCTGTTACAGTTGAAGTGTGAACTTTGACAAGAACTTCATTCTTTTCAGGAACAGGTTTTTCCACTTCTTTTATTTGAAGAATTTCAGGTGGACCGTATTTTTCATAGATAATTGCTTTCATTATAAATTCTATTTTTTATTTACGAATTATTTTATTCATCAGTTTTAGATAAAAGAAAACGCACAGGTATGTTTAATCTTTTTGCCCAGGCTGTTTCCGTATGATCTTCACCGGGAAATTCTTTAGTCACCCAATCCTTATCAGTGTAACCTTTCTTATTCATAATTTTATCCACTTCTAACTGATGAAGCTTATACAAACTATCACGTCCTACAGTACCGTAATCATAATAGATTTTGTGTACGCCTACTTCGGGTAAATTTATTTCGAGGTAATCTCTGAACTTAACTGAAACTTTCTCATTTGTTTTTTCATTTATAAGTTCACTTTTGGCCAAAGGCCAGTGAGTTGACAGACAAGCTGCTGCTCCAAAAACATCGGGGTATTCACATAAAGCATAAAGTGAAATTAGCCCGCCCATGCTTGAACCCATTATGAATGTATTTGCGGGGTCAGTTAGAGCAGGGAAATTATTATCAATAAATGGTTTTAATTCTTCAGTTAGAAATAATAAATACTTATCCGACTGCGGTTTGGACATCAGTTGCTGCGTTAAAATTATTTCTCTTTCTTCTTCTGGAATGTTTATAATAACCTTCTTAGGAAAATATTCTGAATAGCGGTATGCATTGTTATTCCAAATACCAACTACAATGCATTCCCTTATTTCTTTTCTGGCAATAAGTTCACCCAGTACTTCATCCACCTGCCATTCCTGATGATTCCAGGTATTGGAACTATCAAAAAGCATTTGTCCATCGTGCATATAAAGTACAGGATACTTTTTATTCTCATTATGATTTTCAGGTAGCCAAATATCTATGTTCCGTGGATCAATGTAATTTGATTTGAATGACTCTATCCGTACAATTTTGCCTGAAGATACATAAGGAAGTGATTGACTATGAGAGACGGCTGTACAAAATGAACTAATAAGTAATTCAATGTTCAGCATGAACCGCAAGATGGTCATTGAGTTCACTCATAATTTTTTTAACCGAATGTCTTGCACCTGGTGATAATGATGCAAGATAATGATCCTGTGCAAGGAATGAAATTTCTTTTTTTAATTCCGTATGCTTGTTTGCTATTTTGATTATCATTTTTAATGCATTAACCCTCACCGATGGGGATTTACCAATTTGTTCCCAGATGTTCCTGCAAAGATCAAAAAACACACCTTCATACTTTTCATCCAGATCCATCATTAAAAGAATTTTTAGAAGTTCCCGCTGATGACCATCGCTCTTCCCTTTTACAGCATTAACAATTTTATGAATATGCTTTTTAATTCTCTTATCATTCTCTTCTATTACACTCCACAAAACAAAAGCTGCTCT
>CAZLJI010000325.1:0-3610 GCA_964559565.1 uncultured Ignavibacteriaceae bacterium
ATCAAGTGTTGAGTTTCCGGTTGTTGTATTGAATATCATCACCGAATCAGTATGAGATGTATTCGGCACAATTGGACAATACATCGAGTCGGGAGTAACGATTATTTGAGGAGCTCCCCACGTTGACATTACCGGAACATTTGACATCACAGATTTATTTCCCCAGAGATCAAACGCCTTCATCGCAAAATAATATTGAGTGCTGAAAGAAAGACCATTAAGAATATAACTTTTCGGTGTTCCTGAAGTATCCGGTCCGCCGGCAATCATAACCTGCGGTGCATTTTCAAAATCATTATTTGTTACAATCGGTGTTGTTGAATAACGCAGATCATAGCTGACTATCCCGAGGAATGAAGAATCCAATGGTGCGGTCCAGTTTAATGTAACAGAATTCGAAGTTGGATCCAGTGCTGTGAGATCTGTTATTTGTGTCGGTGCAGTACTGTCAGGTGTTACGCCCATTGTAAGTAGCATCGTGCAGTCACCAAAAATATTATACTGCTCCATCAGTTTGAGACCTTCGCCGGTGCTTCCGCCCCAAAGATCCATTGCGTGCATAACTCCGTTGAAGCAAACACCGCCAACTGATTGTTTCTGTCGCGTTGTTAAAAGCATCATTCCATGATTCTGCATATCACACGGCGGAACCCAGCTTGCGTTTGTTGATGAACCATAAACAGCAACCGCACCTCTTGGTGTTGACATACTGCCGGTTCTTATCCATGCTTCTTCCATACATTCACTCATTGTAAAATCACCATTCAAACATGCTACATCAATAATGAATGGATTTTTATAACCATTAGAAAGCTGATGGATGCCTGAATTGCCAAACCCTGTTGTACTCCACGAAGTTCCGGATCCATGACCAATATAATTAATTACACTTCTTCCATTGTTGAGTGCATTTGTAACCTGGGAGGCTGTTGCGCCCGGATCGTATATCTGATCAACGTGAGTGAAATACATATCATTAATAAGCATATCTCTTAATAAATTGGCGCGCTGCCAGTCAGGCGGACTTCCTTCATTACTTGCAACACCTGTTCCTTTTAAATACCAAGCTGCATCAGGTCCTGTGTCAGGATATTTTTCATACCGTATCAGCTTCCATAAAACATAATCGAGATTTGCTGATGATGTTGGAGATATTCTGGAAATGAATGCATCCGGATAAGCATCACTTCCAACTAACTTCACATAACACGGATCGGAAGGTGCGCCTTCGTATTGTCCGTTAATTGTAGGAATCTGGTTTGATTCTCCAACAAGAATAATAAAAGTTAATCCTTCGGGAGAGTTATAAAGATTCTGAATATAATTTTTAATAGCTGTTGAACCAGTTCCGGTCTGTGTCGGGTATTCAGCTAACAAAGTAGTGAGACCTCTTTCAACTTTCCAGTTGTAAAACGGTGTCACATTACTTGCAAATGCAGTCGGATAAATTATCAGCAGTCTTCCTGTTTCTTCAAGAGGAGTGTAATCGAATTCGCCAATACCATAATTAATAAATATTGATTTATAAATTTCGTTGAAATCTTTATCGACAGCATCAAGAGGATTATTCCTAATAAATGGGTTTACAGCCTGCAAACTGTAATCATTATAAACTTCAACTACAATTCGTTTGCATACTTTCAGTTTTCCTTCTGCCGGATTGTATTGCATCGGGTTGAACTGAATTGTCTGTCCGCGTAAATCACGAACAATGTAAGGAACATCAAGCTGAATATTCTCTGCGGGATACCAGTTGTTTGTAGTATAGAATTCACTGAACTCAAACGGCACTGAATCGGGATCAATATTTCTGGTGAAGTGTCCTTTCGATGGCATAACAGGAGGTGTTTCTTTCAACTCATAATCTGCATCAATAATTGAATAATTTGTTGAGGCAAGATCTGGAATGACAATGCTTCTTCTGTCTGATGGAAGCTGCGGTAATCCTCTTTCCATCAAAACGATGCTGCCGGGAATCTGATATTGTGCACAATCGGTTCCATTCACATCAACTGTGCGTTCATCATAATTAGTAAGAACATATTCAACTTTTGTGCTCTGAGATGTGACACTCAGGATGTTAGTTTTTATTCCGCCATCGTTCAACCACTGAGCTATCGCGCCCGCAGGAATCAGAAGAAGAAACAAAAAACAATAGATAGTTATTCTATTTGATTTCATTTATCTCACCTGGTTATATGTGATTAAAATTATTTTACTAATAACATTTTCTTAATTGATAAAAAGTTATTCGATTCAAGTCGATACATATAAATTCCACTTGATAATTCCTTTGCATTGAAGTTTACTTCATATCTGCCGGCTTTTTGCTCAGTGTTTACGAGAGTTGTTACTTCCTCGCCAAGAAGATTATAAACCGCCAGCTTTACAAATCCATCTTCAGATAAAGAATATTTTATTGTTGTCGACGGATTGAACGGATTCGGATAGTTCTGGTCAAGTGAATACACCAGCGGAATTTCAACTTCAACATTTACTTCCTCCGAATAAGTAACTGTTCCATCAAAATCAATCTGTTTTAGTCTGTAAGTGTAACTACCGGCATCAACTTTTGAATCAACAAATGAATATGCTTTTGGTTCGGTGGTTGTTCCGAAACCAGCAACAAATCCAGCATTCTGCCAGCCCTGCTTGTCATTCTGAGCTGAGCGAAGAATCTCAAATCCCTGGTTATTTGTTTCGGTTGCAGTTGTCCACTTCAAATGGACTTCATCATTTTCAGATGTTGCAGTAAACGAAGTCAGCTCTACAGGGACAATGTATCCAAGAGTTAAGTTATCCCAATAAATATTATCGTTGTTGAAAGAGTTACCAACAAACTTTATTTCCAGTTGTGTGTTTTGTGAACCAGCTGCTGGTGTAGTGAAATTTCCTGATATTAATGTTGGGCCAACATTTCCTGTTGCATCAACCTGGCTGTAGATAGGTATGCTGGTAGCTCCGCCATCGTAAGTAACTGATAGTGTTACTGTTCCGCTTGGATTTGCATACCAATCAAAAAAGTAGTTGAAAGAATAATTTATCTCTTTGTTTTCTGGTAAAGGTATGACAACTGATCTCATTTTTGTTTCACCATTAAATGATGGTGTCCAGCTCATTCTTAATTCCGGGGGAGTTCCTCCTGCACTTGCAGAACTGTTTGCAGACCAGTTTGTGAGTCCTAATGGTCCCAATACTGTCCAGTTACTTAAATCTGGAAATGGTTCAACCCACTGAAATAAATTCGGATCCTGAATGGTTGTAAATTTCCAGATAGTTCCCGGCACAAAGCAGGTATCATTCTTTCCTACAACCTGCCAACCATAAGTAGTATGGTATTCCAATGGCTCAAAAGCCGCTAGTGATAATGATGTTATTGGTGCACCGCTATAAACCTGAACCAGACTTCCTGTTTCTCCAAACCAAACTTCTATTTGTGTCGCTCCTGCACCATTTGTCCAAGTTGCGGTGTTGCCAGCTATCGGAATGTCTGTTGCACTATTTGCAGGATTTGGATTAGCCGGTGGATCGATTGGACAAGGTGGTCCCATTTCTACAACCGGCATTGAAGGATCGCCCATTAAGTTATACATTTCAAGATAACGCAGCA
>CAZLJI010000326.1:0-3586 GCA_964559565.1 uncultured Ignavibacteriaceae bacterium
TTGGCACGAAGAAAATTGAAGAAAATGGCAAAATTGCGTTTGAGACCATCTCCGCGCAAAACAAAGGGAGTATAGAATCACTCAAGGATCATCTGGTGGGATTTAATAATTCAAATGGAGAGCAATTTGTACTTGGAGGATCAGTACTCTGGTTTACTCAGGATCCTGTTGCGATAGCCAATATTGTTGCTTTAAATGCCGCAGGCAGTTCAGCTCTCACAGGATGGGGATTAAATGATATGCGAGTTTCTCTTTATTCAGATGCCAATGGTAATCCTGTCTGGAATTTTCCAACAGGGACTTATGATCCTTTTGTAGATATTTCAAGTGATGGTTCAAAAATAGCTGCTACCGCAGGGACACATTTCTATATGCTTAGTCCAGTAGATGGAAGTATTGAATTTCAATTTGCATTACCGGATACATTTTATGCTAATGCTGTTTCTCTTTCCCGTGATGGTTCAATGGCTGTCGTGCTTGCACAAGCCTGGGGGAGTTCAACTACATACCGAGCCTATGCATTCGATCTGACAAATACTCCTGTTATTGATTGGACTTTCGATGTTCCAGTGAGTGAAGTCGCAAATTGGGCAGGTGTAAACTTTTCACCAGATGGATCAGTTGTAGCCATAACCGGGAGAAATCATTTATACATTTTAAATAGTCTAAGTGGTTCGGTAATCTGGCACAACTTCATTGATAATACTGAATCTGCACCTGCAATTAGTGAAAATGGTAAAGTAGTTGTTACTGCCGATAATAGTGGATTTGTACAAACGTGGCATTTTGATTCAGGTAATAACGAATATTTCTTATTATGGCAGTACAAGGTACCACCATCAGCATATAGCAGTTGGGCTTCTTCCGCAGGTATTTCGGCAGATGGTAACACCATTGTGGCTGGCTCTCTTATTTTCCCTGCTTCAGGTAATGAAGGATCAGTCATGTGTTTTGATACTTACGGAGATGGAACACCTAAATGGGTGTTCACTGGTGCAGGCGATTTAGTAGATGACATCAAACTTTCCGACGATGGTAAAGTTGCTGCAGCTGTGACTTGGGGAGACCTTGCACACACTCGTCCTGATCTGATGGTTTTTGATACTCAGACAGGTGAACTTACATTCAATGTCATAACGCCAGGTTCCTTTTTCACTTGTGATTTAAGTCCAGATGGTAGCAGAGTTTTTGCGGGTGGCAAAGCTGTACATGCTCGTGAATTCGGAAATGGGGGAAGAATTTATTTATGCGAAGTCTTGCTTGGCGGTGGATCAATAAGTGGCAATGTAGATCTGACAAATACAGGTGATGACAGTGGGGTTCTAGTAAAAGCGGTTGGAACCAGCCGAACGGCAGTTACTGATGCAAGTGGAAATTACATTCTCGAAAATGTTCCTGCGGGAACTTATACCGTCAGAGCCGAAAAACCCGGATACAATTTTGGATCAGTTGCAAATGTGGTTGTCACTGAAGGTGGGACCACAACAGGTGTGAATATGTCGCTGGCTCCGTTTACAACACAACCACCAACGCTAAGTGCGTCAACTGGATTAGTGGGGATGATATTGCTTAACTGGACTGCATTATTGCCAAATCCTGAAAGGGAAAGGGAAATTGCATTAATGGTTGGGGATGAACTTTTTGAAAACAATTTAGTCCAGACTGGCACTCGTTCAATTAAAGATGATAATTCAGAAATAAAAATTTCAAATGAATTTCAATCTGTACTCTTAGCTGATAGCATAGCAATATACCGGAGCTTAGTTGCAGGCGGTCCGTATAAAAAGATTGCTACTGTTCCTGCAACCGAAACAAACTATTCCGATACAGATGTTTTCGCTTTGAAGGATTATTACTACGTTGTTAATATATTTAGTGAAATTGGTCAAAGCATTTATTCAAATGAAGCTTTGGGAAAAGTTAGTGACTCACTCCTGACTTTTAGTCTTGAAGTTCCAGAGGCATCGATTCCAACAATTGATGGAGTTTTATCTGCAGGTGAATGGGATGATGCATTCAAACTGGATATCTCAGATATTTTCGGTTATGGTGGTGGTGTTCCCAGACCTCAGGGCTCCGCATTTATGTACTTAAAATTTGACGAAGCAAACGATATGCTTTACGTAGCAGGGGAGGATTTTCTTAATCCTTCTCTTGATGATAACGAGGGCTTTGGTTTATACTTTGATGATAATAACAATAATTTATTTGATGGTAATCCTCCATTTGTTCGCGAAGGAAATTTCTGGGCTTACTGGCATCCAGGTGGATCTGACCTACGGTTTCGAGAAATTCCAACTTACATAATCACTCCGCTGATAGATGCAGAAGTAGATTTTTCAGATATTAATGGACACTTGCAAGGTGAATTTGCCCTCCCAATGGGTTTCCTCGAAGGTTATCAATTGCAAGTTTTTGGTCCCGATAAAATTGCAGGGTTGGGTGCTTTCCTAATTGCAAGGCAGGGAACTACACCTATATATAGTGGTTGGTGGCCACAAACAATGAACAGTGTTTTTAATCCTATTTACTTTGGTGATGTTGGAATTGATGTTTCCTTACTTGCACCTCCGCAGGCACCCTCGAACATATCTGTTACTCGACAAGGAGAGGATTTACTTTTAACCTGGGATGATCCGACTTTAGGAATTAATAACGATCCACTTCCAGTTCCGCCAACAATTAATATTTATAAGAATGGCGAATTTTTAACTTCCTTTGCAGCCGGTGTTGAGTCTTATCTTGATAATGATGTTTATTGTGTTGCATGGTACGAGTATCAGTTCAAAGCATACATTATTAATGATGCAGATACTTTAACTGGTCCCATGAGTGCACCAGTTGGAGAATATGCTTGCGACGAGCCCACACTTGTTCCAATAAGTTATGATGACGGTAATTGGAATAGTTTTTATGCTGCCAGTTTTACGTGGGAAGAAAATAAATTTGGCATACGCTTCACTCCTTCAGCTTATCCAACCTATGTTCGTAAGCTCGAAACAATCGTTAACGGTAATGATCCATTTGATTTTACGATTCAGAAAGATAATGGAGGAATTCCGGGCGATGTAATAGCCGGACCTTATCGTGTTTATGATAGCACTCCTGCTCAGGTAGGTACAGTTATTAAGAATGTTCCTGGTATAGATCCGCCGGAAATTACTCAAGGTGACTTTTGGGTTGTGATAAACTGGCTTGAAGCAACTCCTGGAGCACCAGGCATAGGTGCCGATACGGATCAACCAATTGACAATCGCAGTATGTATTACTTGACAAGCAGTGGTTGGGTTGCTATTCCGGGTGTTGATATTATGGTCACTGCCTATGTTTCAGATCAACCAGTTGGAGTTGAAGGAGAAAATGAGGGAGAGTTACCTTTAACATTTGATTTGAAGCAGAACTATCCTAATCCGTTTAACCCATCAACGATAATAAGTTACCAGGTTCCACAAAGTGAAATGGTCAACTTAGAAATCTATAACGCCTTAGGAGAAAAAGTCAGAACCCTAGTAAATCAGGTACATGAAACTGGTTATTATCAAATTGAATGGGATGGAAAGAACAACACTGGCAGTCAGCTTTCAAG
>CAZLJI010000327.1:0-3562 GCA_964559565.1 uncultured Ignavibacteriaceae bacterium
TACGACTATATGGTGAATATCCTAAAAAGAGAATATCAGATCAGCAGTATCAGGCCTTGGTGACATTGTCTAAAACCGACCTAGGAAGAACCTTGTCAGGTTTATTAAGGGAGGGTGATAAAATTACTGCTCCACCACCACCACCGGGTTAGAAGTTTTATTCGTTAACAATGGTATTATTACCCCTAGATGATTAGCAACCAGAGCCCATAGTCTTAAGAAGGTGATTACCTGGTAATTTTCAATTTAAAATCCCACCCCCTCCACAACTCTCCACACTACCGAGACATTGTCGTGATTGGCTGGAATCCACCCTACCAAGCTACTGGATTCGGCTGGAAGAGGGGGGGTTGTTACAAAAATGTTACAATGTTACAAATGTTACACGGAAAACATATACACCCTTCTAACAATAAAATATATTATGCAATACTATATATTTATCAGCTTGCTATATTATCTAGAGTATATAAAAATCCTGTAACATCTGTAACATTTCTGAAATCCTTTAAATTACGTCTGTATTCTCAGGATTTGTGTTACAATTTTCTGTAACATTGTTGTAACTCTCTGTAACACCAAAGCCATCAAGAGTTAATCCGGCTTTCTTTGCAAGTTCGATATCTATGCACAAAGCTCGATGAGTGCTGGTGCCAAACCTGACTGAATGAAGTACCTGTTCACGGAATTTCAAGACGTAATCCGTCTCTTTAAACAGTCTTTTATAAGATTCCTTATCCAGCAAATCACCTTCATAACTTCTGCGTTTTATGTGTTCTCTAAACAATGGATAAATTTCGTTGAATCTGATTGCGATTACATCTCTTTTAACAACCTTAGCAGGGACCCAATATTGGTCTATTTTAAATCCATCCAGAGCAACCATCACAGCAAGCTCATCAATAAACTGATCCAAAGCTGATCTTACAAAGCCATTCTCTGAGCCAGTGACTTCTTTCAACTGCTTCCTCAGGATTGAACTGTTATCGAATTCAGGCATATGAATTTTATTTTGCAATGCATAATCCCTAAACAGTTTCAATCCAAGCATCATTACACTTAGGTTGTGTTTTATTCTTGGAGCGATCCTCGTTTCTGCGAACACATTATCAACTGCTGTTTTAGCTTCAACCATTAACTGGGCAGGATTCTGGTTCAAGCAGAATTTAATATAGTGGGGCATAAATCCTTCGAGATTCAACTCCTTTATTTTTGAAAATGCTTCTTGCATCTCATTTTCTTTTTTAACCGATCCGTCAAACCTCACGATTAACATTCTCTCCATCAAAGCAGGTTGGTTAATATTCCATTCTCCCATCACACACATTGGTGCTGTTATATAGTAATCTTCAGTGGTCTGATCTGCTCTTCCTTTTGATTCAACTTCTCCCATATATGCTTTTCTCATAAAACGAAGAAGATTATCCACTTGATCTTCACGCATATCAGATTTCTTAAACTCATCAAGAAACACGGGAATTGAGTTTGTGGATGCTAAGGTTTTCAGCATTGGAAATATTCTCATTGTGCAGGAGAATGGATCGGAAATATTGTATCCGCATAATCTCATAAGCAATTTTGCCGTCGAAGTCTTGCCTCCACCCTGAGAACCGTGAACGAAAATAAGTGGAAATCCTTCGCCTGATTCCTTGAATCTTGTTTTTAGTGGTGTAGCAAACAACCATCCAATCCAGGGAATTATTATTTCCGGTTTGTTGATATTAAGAATATTACTGTAGAACTCGGATGCAACTTGTAAGTATTCAGTATTAGGAAGAAGTGAATATTGAATTTTGTTGTAAAATGCTTCATCACCTTTATCATACGGAACCAGAGTAACATCTTTCTTTATTTCTTCACAGGTAATGTTCAGCCCTTTTACTACCCAGATGTCATTAATCAATCCTATAACCTTGGTTCCGGTTTTCTTTACAGTAATCTTATGATTAATGTAATCGCACAAAAGCTGTAAGTCTCTTTCCGAACCAAGAAACACACAGTCTGAATGACCTAAAGCTTTGAGGAACTTTTGCTTTGTATGCCAATCTGTATTCTCAATCAGAACATTTTCATATTTAGAATTCAATTCTGTTTGAATATCACATACCAGACAATCCTTCCCCGGAAGTGTTAACAGTTCTTTCGGCATAATGGTAAATGAAGTTATTTTTTCAGAACCATTAGTCTTGCCGATCATCTTATAATAACAATTATCCTTTTCAATAAAATCAGGTTTTTTGGTGTCATACCTATCATAAGCTGAATTGATAGTTTTTATCATCTCATCTTCATTTAAAGGCGGATTGTTTTTCTGGTTCCAACCTTTAAGAAGTTCAACGGCTAGCTCTTTTTGTATTCCGCTACTGATTAACTTGCCACAGATACTCATTAATGAGTTATCACGCTGACCCTCGCCTACACCTTTCAGCATTGAAACTAGCTTCTGTTTCTTATCTGCTTTCGGTGTCGTTATACTAATATTACTTGAGAGTGGTTCTGCGTTCACATTAATATATATATCAGTATCGTGGCTGAAGTAACAGGGTCTTCCTGCATCTGAAGTCTTATCTGGTTTTTCACCAAGATCTATCTTGAACAGACTTGCATAATGCTTATAGACTTCCGTAAAATTAATGTGATCCGTAATCGGCTGATCTATTTTGTAAATTACCTTCAACCCTTTTCCGCTTGGAGAAGTGAATAAACAAAATACTTTATTATCGGATTTCAGTCGATTTTTAAGATTGGTTAAATCTGCTTGGGATAATCCATCGTAATCAAACAATAAATGCTGACTGCTGATGAGATTGAACTTGGAGCGTTTGTTATGATTAAACACTCCCATATTGAAATAAGCAAAGTTCTTTTTCTTGAACTCCTGCTGTTTTTCTTTTTCAGTTACCTGCTGAAGTTGTTCAGTCAGAGTCTTCCAGGTATCACTTCTTATTTGCTCAACAACTTTAGCAAATGTGGTTTGGGTTAGTTCATTTTTCGTTACTTTCTGTCCATACGATACAATTATCTTATCTAATACGTTTTCCATTGTTAACATCTCCATATCCATCTTTAATAGCGTAGATAACACTTTTCAGTGATCTCAACGCTTGAGAAAAAGCAACTGGTTCTACAAGTGCTTTACGTGAGATAAATTTGTTTACCTCGTTCTGTATTTGACTGTCGTTGTCAAATATGAAATATGTTTCGCCGTCACATTTTGAATGATTCTTCAAAGAATGTCCGATGGCTATTAAGTAAGCCGCTATGCCGAGATCTTTGGTCTCGTAGTTATTATTTATATTCATAGTTATTTTCATCTAAAACAAAACAACCACTAGGCATATTACCTGAGTGGTTTTCGCTAACTATAATTAAAGTAGAATTTCTTAAATATGAGTACAAGTTTCATGCCAAATCATTGGGGCTCCAACAAAAACCGGAATAGGATTCTGAGGAAGGGTCCAACTAATTGTTTTCTGGTTTTAGTATCACAATAAATACATATTCTATATTTTTAAAGTATGCATTTCATCAAATAATATTAGTCGATAAAAAATGAAACAAG
>CAZLJI010000328.1:0-3556 GCA_964559565.1 uncultured Ignavibacteriaceae bacterium
GATTACAAATCGCTCGCTATCTGATTCTGCAGATTCGAGCGCTTTGTGAATTTCCTCTGTAATATCTTCTAACGCAATACACTGCTCAACAAACAATTCGGGGACAGGTCTTTCTTCAGAAAGTTCCCGTGCTATGAATCCATCCTCGTGAAAATTATCTCCTTCACTTATAATTTCGGTGACACTTTCTCTGGCACAATGATGATTGGTCATTATCAACCCATCTGCAGAAACAAATGAAGCTGAACAGTAATCAGCAAATTTTAAAGTAGCCAGTTGAATGTGGCTGTACCATTCTTTGTCAGGTGTAAATCCATATTCTTCACTAAAATACTCTGTTGGAGGAAACTCGAATGTCCACATCTTACCGGTATCAAATCTTCCGGCTTTAACAGTATCGAGATTAAGCCACTCAGAACTTTGAGAATATGAATATTGGTAAAAAAGAATAACTATGAGAGTGAATAATAATCGAGAGGAAGTAGAAGTGAATTTCATTTTATACCGCGATTCTGTGTAGAAATACGTTCAATTGTTAGTTCAAAATTACAGAGAAAATATGAGTGCAGGAAAGGAATTAATTTTTATCAAGCGTCAAGAACTTATAATTCCATGTCGTAAACGGAATCTATATCCGGTGAGGTTGTCAGATTCCAGACAAGCTGGAATGACAGAGTGTCGTCATTCTGGAGATCCGCCAAAGGCGGACAGTCCAGAATCTGTGCTACGTTGGAATATAGAATCCGGTTCTTCTTCCAATAAATCTGGATCGATCGGAATGACACAACGCTATATAAATAAAAAACCGGATGGATCAACCCACCCGGTTACAATATTTCTTCGCAAAATAAATTCTGCGTTAATACTAAATGTAAGAATCCGGAAAATAAAGTGGTTCTATTTCCCATTCATCTTCAATTGTTCCAATGCAGTGTGAACATTTTGACACATTAAAAACAACTTTCTCTTCATTTGGAGCTGCACGAACAAAGTTCAAAACTGTTTTACAACTTGAACATTGAACGATGTGAGATGATGTTGTTTTCCTGCTGCATTCTGGACACAAATAACCAAGATCCCCTTGAGATTCTTCCGGATCTACCAGGAATATTGAGTTACATTTAATGTTGTTGCATTTAGCGAAGTGCCACTTAACAGTATTTTTAGTTTCGATAACGCTCTCCACGAAATTTGTGATGCCAATGTAGTAAGTTCAAATATAAAAGTCCACTATAAAATTTTTCTCCCCACAATTTTTCTACTGCACAAAGGCAAACCTATCAGAATCTTTCAGAGGAAAAAATCCATATCTTTGTACTTGAAAAAATTATCCATCCCAAGTTAAAATGGAGAAAATATGAGTAAAATCGCAGGCTTTAAGGCTTACGACGTCCGGGGCAAAGTTCCTTCCGAGTTGAATAACGAACTGGCATATAAAATAGGCAGAGCATTTTCAAAATTTACCAACGCCAAAAAAGTTGTTGTTGGCTATGATATAAGAAAGTCTTCCCTGGAAATTTCAGAAGCTCTTCAAAGCGGATTAACAAACAGCGGTGTTGATGTAATTGATATCGGATTGTGCGGTACTGAAATGATTTACTTCTCAACTCCTCACTTTGATGCTGATGGTGGAATAATGATAACTGCAAGTCACAATCCTCCGGAGTACAATGGGATGAAATTCGTTGCAAAAGGATCTGTTCCTGTGGGTTACGATTCAGGATTGAATCAAGTTGAAAAGATGATCGTAAATAATGAACTCGGTGAAGTAAGCAAAACAAAAGGCACAGTTACAAAAAAAGATGTGATGAAAGATTTTATAAATAATCTCTCAAACTTTTATGACCCAAATAAAATTAATCCTCTAAAAGTTGTTGTGAATGTCGGAAATGGTTGTGCAGGACTGGCGATTGATTCACTTGAGCCGAAGCTGCCGATTAGAATGATAAAATTATTCAACAATCCCGATGGTAATTTCCCGAATGGTGTCCCGAATCCGATGCTGGAGGAGAACAGAAAACCAACAATCGAAGTAATCAATAAAGAAAAAGCAGATCTTGGAGTTGCATGGGATGGCGATTACGACCGCTGTTTCTTCTTTGATGAAAACGGTAATTTTATTGAAGGTTATTACATAGTCGGACTTCTTGCTAAATCAATTCTTAAAAATCATCCGGGAGAAAGGATCGTTCACGATCCGAGACTTGTCTGGAATACAGTTGAAGTTGTTGAAAAGTCCGGCGGAAAAACAGTTGTTTCAAAAAGCGGACACGCATTTATAAAGCAAAAGATGAGAGAAGTAAATTCGATTTATGGTGGAGAAATGTCTGCTCATCATTATTTCAGAGATAATGCCTACAGTGATAGCGGAATGATTCCGTTTATTTTAATCCTTCAGCTAATGTCAGAAGAAAAGAAAACACTTTCTAAGTTAGTTGATGAAATGATTGCAACTTATCCCTGTTCGGGAGAAATCAACTCAACCGTTGATAATCCTGCAGGGAAAATAAAAGAGATTGAAAAGAAATATTCAGATGGAAGGATCGATTATCTTGATGGAATATCAATTGAATTCCCTCAATGGAGATTTAACTTACGAATGAGCAACACAGAACCAATTTTGCGATTGAATGTTGAAAGCCGTGGTGATGAAAAGCTTATGAAAGAGAAAACGGAAGAGCTGCTGAAGATTATAAGAAGTTGATTAGCCATCGATACTATCCCTCAAAGGGATAGTACCGATCAAAGAAAACTAAATCTCCACCTCAACATTAAACGGCACTTTTATTTTTTCCCATTCGAGCATTACAACAGCTTTTTTATCGGAACTTTTGCTAATCGTATATGCCAACCATTCCTGCCAGCAATCGTTCTGCATTGGAGTAACTTCAATTCGCAAAGCATCTTCAACATCATTGTATTCAAACGCTCCCCATTGGTTAGCCACTTTGTTAAAAATTAATGTCCAGGTTTTTATTGTCGGAATCGCGAAGAAACTGTAGCTTCCTGCTTTAAGTTTTTTACCATCAATCTTCACATCAGTGGAGAAAGTTATTTTTGTAGCTTCATTTGCACCTGCCCGCCAGACTGTGTTGTAAGGGACCAAACTTCCCCATATAGTTCTACCTTTTACGCCCGGTCTGTTGTATTCTATTTTAACATCAGTATAGCCTACAGTTTGTTCAACTAACGCTTTAGGACTTATCCGGATTTCTTCCCTTTCCTGTGAAAAGATTTCAGTAGAAATCAGACTAATTAATAACATGGTTAATAAAACTGTTATCATTGATGATAATTTGCCAAAAATATTCATTTAACTACCCTTTGTTCTGTAAGAAAAATTTTTTATATATTCTTCAAAGCATCAACTACGTAATCGATATCATATTTCGTATTGTAGAAATGCGGTGCAAATCTAATATAACCTTCACGTAATGAGCAAACTATTTTTTTTTGGTTTAAATGATCGAGTATTTTTTGTCCATTTTCAGTTTTGAAGCTTATAATTCCCGACATATACTTTTCAGGCAAAGAATGCAGCGACGATTTATAACCT
>CAZLJI010000329.1:0-3556 GCA_964559565.1 uncultured Ignavibacteriaceae bacterium
AGTAGTTAGTGGTCTTTCCGGTAATATTTATATTGCTGCACATGCTGGTGTATGCTGGGAAGTTGAATAAACATAATCTGGTTTTGCAAATTAAAAAGACTGCTAGAAATGGCAGTCTTTTTAGTATATAAATAATTTCTTCACTGATATTTTTTAATTTTTTAAATCACCTAAGACAGTACGGTTTTTAGAACTTGAGAATGGACTAAATATTCTATAATTTTATTTTAGTAAATAACCTCTTTTAAAGTTGATCTTTTCGTTTATCTCAATTGAAAACCATGCTTAGAGGTAAGATTCAGCTTTATTTTTAAATGAATGGGTTCGAAATGAAACCCTTAAGTCAAAATAGTTTTTGGAAAAAATTTAACAAGCTGTCAAACTTTGCAGTGATACTCACTGGATTACTCTTTCCTGTTTCTATCATACCTCAAACACTACCAACCTGGCAAGTAAATAATCCAGTTTCAAAAGTCTTTGTAATGGATCGGATTCCTCCAACTGCTGGTTCTTTAACTGCAGGTGATTCTACCGTACCAAACCAGTATCTGGATGATCCGGCAATTGATACCCTGCTTCTGATAATGAAGACACAGGGAACTAATCTGTATAAAACAGCATCTCATCCCTCCGGTATAATTGGCTCAGATGATATAGTGATTATAAAAGGAAGCTTTCAATGGGATTTTAGAAATACTACAAGCACAGATAGAATCAAGGGTTTGATTTGGCAAATCTTACAACACCCCAATGGATTTACTGGTGAAATTCTCGTGGGAGATAATACACAATGGGCCCCTATTGATCAGAACGATAATAATTCTGAAGATCCAAATCAAAGCATTATAGATGTGATAAACACATTTCATTCTAAAGGTTACCCTGTTTATTTATTCGAATGGAAGAACATAATGAATAATGTGGTAACAGAATATTCACAGGGTGATTATAATGATGGATATCCCTATGATCCAGTTTCAAAGATATCTTATCCAAAATTTAAATCACCATCAGGAAATTATTATATATCATTAAAGTATGGAATCTGGGATTCAAATTCTCAAATTTATGATCACAATCGTTTATGCTTAATTAATTTCCCAGTCTTAAAAGCTCATGGATGGACTGGTGCAACATTAGCAATAAAGAATTGGATCGGAGTACTGACAGTTGCCTATCAGAATGAACGCTATGGAGGTGGTGATCCTATGCACTTTGAATATTTTTTTAGTGAGTATGCTTTGCCGGCAAAAGTAATGCAAGTAACGTATCCCAAGCTAACAATAATAGATGCAGCCTGGACTAATCCGGAACGTAATTATGGAAATATTGCAGTACAACTAAATCTGTTACTAGCTTCTACCGATCCTTATGCTGCCTCCTGGTATGCTGCAAAATATATGCTGACACCAGTTGCATACTATCCAGATAAAACCAATCCTGATAATATAGGTGGTGTGTACAACGAATGCTTAAACAACTGGATAAACTGTATGCAAGATTCCGGGTTTGCAGTAACTAAAGATTCATCTGAAATATCTGTTTATGACAGAACTGTTTTATCTACTACTTCAACATTTAATTTAACTGTATCAATTTCCGATGGCTGGAATTTGGTTTCGATTCCAGGAGTAAATCCAGATGGTCAGGGTATAGATAATTGGTGGCCTGGCAGAGAGGGCGATGTATTCAAGTACAGTAATGGATATCAGATAACCACAATAACTGCCCCAGGTGAGGGCTACTGGATGAAACATTTAGGTGCAAATATATATAACACCGGAGATGAATGGCCAGCTATTCAGATTGGAACACATGACCCAATAAATGCCAGCGCAGGATGGAATATATTCGGAGGATTTGAAGATACAGTGTTAATAGCAAACCTAACAACAACACCACCTGGATTAATTGATGGACCGATTTATAAATACACTGACGGATTTCAGGTAGCCCACGAACTTATCCCAGGTTACGGTTACTGGGTAAAGTTAAGCGGGGCAGGATTATTAAACATACCTGAAACACTTTCAAAAGTAGCAACAGAGAAAGCATTAAGAAATTACTTCCCATTGAATTGGGGTAAAATAACAATTTCAGATGCATCAGGGAGAAACTATACTTTATATACAGTAAAAGAAGAAACAGATCTGAAACTGTATGAATTACCGCCCGCACCACCAGCAGGCATGTTTGATATAAGATATGAGAGCGGAAGGATTGCAGAAAATATCAACAAATCTATAAAAACAATATTACTGGCAGGTATAGAACATCCAATAAGTATAAGAATTGAGAATGTAAATATTAGGGTGCAAGATGAGACCGGAAATGAAATTAATGAGAATATGAAATCAGGTGAAGTACTAATTATCCGCAATAAAGAAATAAGGAAGCTGAAGATATTATCGGAATCGATTCCAAAAGAATTTATCCTATACCAAAATTATCCGAATCCTTTTAATCCGAGAACTTCAATTAAATTCGCGCTTCCAATAGAATCTGATGTAAACTTGAGCATATATAATGTGCTCGGTGATTTAATAGCTGTATTGACGAATGAAAAGAAAAAACCAGGTGAATATGAGTATGAATTCGATGCCTCTAGAATTTCATCTGGAGTTTATTTATACAAAATAAAAGCAGGTGAATTTATTCAAACTAAGAAGATGATTTTAATAAAGTAAGCATCAAGAAATTAATCCACTAAAGGCCTCTGTCACTTAAAATTGATAGAGGCTTTTTATTTGCGGTGCTTTCATCTATCGCATTATAATTAGAATAACTTATCCGAAAACTTAACATCTTTAACCTCGCCTGATATTGATACACTTTCTTCAAATGATAATAATACTGTTGATATTTATCAGTTAAATCCATTTATTATTGGAATAATGATTGGAGACACTCCTTTCTAAACTCAAATTCAATAGCTAACTAATGATAAAGACTGATTGAATATCATTTTGTACTTTATAATTTTGATGAATTCTTTAATACCCACCTTAAATAGAAATTTGAGATACAATCAAATCAGAATAAAAACTTTTGCACTGGGAGAATATTTGTGAAATACATTCTACAAATATCACTCTTCCTCTTTCTAATTACACAAATAAACTACCCGCAATGGACAAATCAAAATCCGGTGCCTGATGGTAATGACCTCTGGTCTACTTTATTTGTAGATGATACTACTGGCTGGATAGTTGGCTCCAATGGCTTTATTAAGAAAACTTCAAATGCGGGAATTGATTGGATCCGACAGAACAGTAATACGAGTCTTATTTTAAAATCAGTTCAGTTTGTTAACAAAAATTCAGGATGGATATGTGGTGAGTCAGGGTTGATACTTAAAACAACGAATGGGGGAATAAATTGGGATTCACTAAGTAGCGGAACAACTGATCACCTTACGGATATTCATTTCTCTGATCTGAATACTGGTTATGTTGTAGGGTTTGGAGGAAAAATATTAAAGACAACAAATGGAGGTTCAACCTGGGTATCTTTACCATCAGGTACTTCAAGTAATTTGTCTGCTGTAGATTTTATT
>CAZLJI010000330.1:0-3548 GCA_964559565.1 uncultured Ignavibacteriaceae bacterium
GTAATAGTAAAATTGATGGTGTGGACTCAAGAACTGGTGAAGATTTTGGTTTCTTTGGTGGCAGCTTCTTCGGTGGTAATTCCAACGATAGCTGGATACACGCAGACCTAGGAGTTCTTTATTACTTGAGCAAAGGCGAACCTTCAAAGTATTGCCAGATTTATTCTGGTTTAGGTGAAGTTGACTACAACAGAGTTGAGGATATCGTTAGAAGATACCAAACGATGCCTACAGAAGTTGACTACGACAGGATCTGCGAAATGGTTAAGAAATGTATGGGACCTGTTGCTAAAGGTGAAGATAAGTGGGTTCTTGTTGGTGTGAATTTCGACTTCAACAAAGCAACCTTGAGAAACGAATCTTATCCTATACTTGATAATGCTGCAGGAATCCTACTCTCTCATCCTGACGTAAATGTTGAAATACAGGGTCACACTGATCAAATTGGTTCTGATAAATATAACGAAGAGCTTTCAATGAAGAGAGCTGAAGCTGTGAAGAAATACTTAGTAGCAAAAGGTGTGGATGCTGGTAGATTAACAACCTCAGGCAAAGGTAAGAGTTCATTACTCTTTAAAGAATCTGATCCAGAAAGCAGATTCTACAACAGAAGAGTAGAATTTCACGTTAAATAATTTGGATAAATAAATAAACGAAATTTTTGAGAAGGGATCTGAAATATGATCCCTTTTCTTTTATAAAATCTTGCTTACAAAACTTTAACTTGTTTTTTATGCATCGTTTTTTTTGTAAGTTAGAATTGAAAATAATTATTTACTAACCTTTAATTCTATCCGGAGAGATGGAGAAGGAATGACTTTAAAAAGAAAATCTGCCTCCACGAGAACAAACTCAGGAGGTTTTTTTGTATGAAGATTAAATCAAAAGTTGCGGACAAAGAGGGTCTCGACAGAATACTTACCCGAATCACTCACGAAATACTTGAAAAGAACAAAGGATCCAAAGATATTGTTTTGATGGGAATGCGAACCCGGGGGGAATTTCTTGCCAAACGAATTCAATACAAACTCAAGTCTATAGATGGTGCCGAATTACCAATTGGAGTTCTGGATGTAACTCTTTATCGAGATGATTTCCGCACGAGAATCAAACAGCCTGAAGTATCAGTATCAGATATTACATTCGATATAAACGAAAAGCATATTATACTTGTTGATGATGTGCTTTACACAGGCCGAACTGTTAGATCTGCAATGAATGCAATAATGGATTTGGGTCGTCCTGCTTCGATTCAACTATGCATACTTGTAGACAGAGGACATCGAGAGCTTCCAATACGTGCTGATTATGTCGGGAAAAACATTCCAACATCACAATATGAAGAAATAAAAGTTAGGATGACTGAAGTTGATGAGGAGGATGCAATTTACTTAATTGAAGTAGATGGGAAGGAAGATTAAGTATGGCATTATCAAACAGACACTTACTGGGATTACAGGGAGTTTCGAAAGAAGATATTCAAACTATTTTAGATACTGCTCACACATTCAGAGAAATACTTGAAAGACCAATAAAGAAAGTTCCCACACTTCAGGGAAAAACAATTGTCAATCTTTTTTATGAAAGCTCAACACGAACACGTATATCATTTGAGCTCGCAGAAAAAAGATTATCGGCAGATGCAATTAACTTCTCAGTCTCAGGCAGCAGTGTAAGCAAAGGAGAAACCTTTAAAGACACAATAAAAAATATCGAAGCAATGAAAGTTGATATGGTTGTGGTCAGGCATTCAGCTGCGGGCACTCCATTATATTTAACAAAAATAAGCAGCTCAAATATTATAAATGCCGGAGACGGAACTCACGAACATCCTACTCAGGCTTTACTCGATATGTATTCTATCAGGCAGAAATTAGGTCGTCTTGAAGGATTAAAAGTATGTATTGTTGGAGACATTGCACATAGCCGTGTTGCTCTTTCTAATATTTTTGGATTGAAGCGCTAAAGTTTCAATTTGTGGCCCTTCAACTATGATTCCAAGAGACATTAAAGATTTAGGAGTTGAAGTTATTTATAATATTGATGAAGCGATCCAGGAAAATGATGTTTTAAATGTTCTGCGAATTCAGCTTGAGAGAAAAGCAAGAGAATATTTCCCATCGATCAGGGAATACTCAAAATATTTTGGCATTACACAGGAACGATTGGATAAAAATGGTAAAGATATTCTGATACTTCATCCTGGACCAATAAACAGAGGAGTTGAACTTTCATCGGAAGTTGCTGATGGTTCCAACCAGATTATTCTTTACCAGGTAACAAATGGTGTTGCCATTCGGATGGCAGTTTTATATTTACTCGGAACACTAAACTAAAAGACGATTATGAAAGTTTTATTAAAAAATGTCGATGTGATTCATCCAGAAGAAAAATTAAACCTCAAAGGAGTTTCAGTTCTTCTCAGTGATGGATTGATCTCAAAAATTGGTGAGTTAAGTAAAGCTGAAACTGATGGTTCAAAGGAATTTGATTTTTCTGAAAAAATTCTTGTCCCGGGATTATTTGATATGCATGTCCATTTACGTGAACCTGGAAGAGAAGACGAAGAAACTGTGATAACCGGATGTAATAGTGCAGCTGCTGGTGGCTTCACTGGAGTTGCGTGTATGCCCAATACTGAACCTGCAATTGATACTGCCGAAGTTGTTAAGTTTATTAAGGAGCAGGCATCAAATCATTTAGTAGAAGTATTTCCTGTTGCTGCAGCTAGCCTGGGACGTAAGGGTGAAGTCATTTCTCCAATGGCTGAATTGGTTGATGCAGGTGCAGTTGCATTTTCTGATGATGGAGTTGCAATTAAAAATTCATCGGTTTTAAGAAGAGCTTTTGAATACGCAAATATGTTTAATACTCCAATCATCGAACACTGTGAGGATGAATCTCTTGCTGATGGTGCGATGAATGAAGGAATTAATTCTACACTTCTTGGGCTTCCAGGTTTGCCTTCTGTTGCTGAGGATATTATCGTAAGCAGAGATATTTTGATGGCGGAATACACCGGTGGAAGAATTCATATCGCTCACATCAGCACTAAAAATTCAGTCAACCTTGTTAGAGAAGCGAAGAAGAAGGGAATTAAAGTTACAGCAGAAGTAACGCCGCATCATTTTACTTTAACCGATGATGCGCTTAAGTCCTACGATACAAGTATGAAAATGAATCCTCCACTGAGAACTCAGGAAGATATTGATGCGATCATTAAAGGATTAAAAGATGGAACGATTGACTGTATTGCATCAGATCATGCACCTCATTCTTTAGAAGAAAAGGAATCTGAGTTTCAGTTTGCTCCAAATGGAATAGTTGGATTCGAAACAACTGTGGGATTATCATTTTCAGAATTATTACACAAAAACAAATTGAGCATTGAAGAGTTAATTAAAAAGTTATCAATCAACCCGCGCAAAATACTTAACCTTCCAATCCCAAAATTCAATTCAGGTGAATTAGCAAACTTCACTATTGTCGATCCAAATTTCGTCTGGACTGTTGATCCTGATCACGCGCGCCGGAATCCCTACCGCTAC
>CAZLJI010000331.1:0-3545 GCA_964559565.1 uncultured Ignavibacteriaceae bacterium
GAAACATAGTAAGTCAAGGATTGTTCCATCAATTAACTTTAACTTTTAGAAAGCTATGTAACAGTCAATATTCTAATTGTATTGATTTGATACTTCGTTAAAAAATTCTTTATTGATATTAATACATTTCGGTATAGTTAATTTTATTGCTTTAGCAAATAAGACAAAAATGACCTCTACTTGCATTTAATCTTGAGGAGGAATTCAATTCATTAGAGTATCTGAAATTTGCTAAATACTAATCTTACGATGAACAAGTTGTGTTCATTAATATGTTTTAGATTTGGTTTTTTGTAACGAATTGGTACAAAGAAAAAATGAAGGTCTTTGTTTTATAGATAAATGTCTAATGGCATAGTTATTGGGCAACAAATACGAACAAAACTATTTCATTTGAGGGCAATATGAGAGATTTTGATCTCAACACTCACTGTGGATACCTAATCGCCACGGTAAATATAGAAAAAGCTACGATCCTTGAGGCTCTGGAATTTAAGTGCATCCTGGATGAACAGATTTACAATGGAAATCATAATATTATAATTAATCTTAAAGATTGTGAATTTTTAGACTCGACATTTATAGGCGTTCTGGTTGTGACGTGGAAAAAAGTGAAGGCAAAAGGCGGTAAACTTAAACTTGTTAAACCAGGTAATTTTGCGCAAACAGTATTCCATTTAACTGGCACGATCGAAATATTTGAGGCCTATGACAGTGTTGATGAAGCTTTAAGCAGCTTTTCAATTCCCATTGAAGAATATTCATCAGTTATTGCAAATCAAAAATTTAACTAAGAACACTCATTCCTGGTTACCAATAAATTCTTAGATTTTAGGTCTAAGTATAGTTACTTACCAATTTAATTCGAATTTCAAGCGAGTTCTGGCCACAAAGAAAACAAAGTATATAAATAAATATTTTGACAGAAAGATTTTACTCTTTAAATCGAAATGTTATATTGCAGAAAGTTAGAGACTGAAGGTTATGATTCCTTTACACCAATTAGGAGATACAAAGTAAGGATCGCAACAATCGAAAAAATAATTATTCCTGTGAGCATAGCATTCTATAATGAATAATTGTAAAAAAAAATGAAATAATTTTCAGGAACATTTGCCCTCGTTCCTAAGAGTAAATTATTTTGTATGTAATCAGTATAACCAATCATCGTGCCTCAATTATTCTTTAACTTAATCACAATGAGTTAAAATTTCCTACCAACTAATAGGTCGGTTTTCATAATGGGACAGTACTCTATAATAGAATTTTGAATTGAAACAGAGTTAGAGTCGTTAGAGTGTGCACTTACAAGATTTGAGATCGGGCTGAAAAGTGTTATTTTTGGCCGGAAACATATTTGTCTCTTGGCTTATAATCAATCATTTGATTTCTAGTAGTATAGAATCAAAGAATAATTCAGTTACGCGGCAGTAATTCAGTGGTAGAATGTCAGCTTCCCAAGCTGGACGTCGCGGGTTCAAGTCCCGTCTGCCGCTCAATAAAATTAACATTTGTTTTTCTGACACAATCCTCAGATATTTGTGCCCTCAAATAATGGGAGCTTAGCTCAGCTGGTTCAGAGCACCTGCCTTACAAGCAGGGGGTCAAAGGTTCGAATCCTTTAGCTCCCACATAAGTAAAAACCCTGTAAATAAAGCAGTTACAGGGTTTTCAATTTTAAATTATATTACAATTTCGTAATCACTAGAATCATTTTTATTGCATTGTAATCTCCTAATAACCAATCTGAAATTTAAATAATGCGTAGTCTGTATTCGTTGTGTTTCCGGAGGAAAGATTTTTGTCCTGAGCGTAATCATATATCAAATAAAAGATGAAATCCCGAACAGGTTCAATTCTAAATCCAATCTGGAAATTATTCTTGTTAAATCTCTTGCCATCTAAAAAATAAGCGTTATCGAATTCCGGATTAGGACCATGTGATACGTTGATATCTCCGCCAACATTCTTCACCAGATTTCCTTCTTCATCATATATATTTTCGCCTCTTCTCATAAATTTATAACTAACCGTAACCCTAATCCAATCGTTAACATTGTAACAAAGTTCACTGAATATCTCGTCAGCGTTTGGTCCTATTGGATGACCTAAGTTTGTACCCCAGGAAGTGTATGTATTTTGGACATTTATATGTGAATAAACAAACGGACGAATCTTGGTATACTCAAGTTTCAGTGAAAGATTATTCACTGTAAATGCTTCATACCAAAAAGCGCCAAGTTGATACGCAGTTTTATTCTTATAGCTATCAAGGTTCTGGAGATTGGACAGAATATTTTCATCAAGAAAAAAAGTACCCTGTAACTCTAAATTCGGTATGAAACTAGTCTGGATATCAAAATACAAATTGGCATTATCCCGATCCTGCAACGACACTTCTACAAATTTGTAAAATGCCAGTGGTGAAGCATAACCAATTTCAAATCCTCGCCCTGAGTAGACGATGTTCTCTCCGATTCCGATATCAAATAAATTTTCAAATGAAAATTTTAATCTGTTGAATGCCCAATACTTAGTATATCTTTCCTCCATATCATATGAAAAGTCACCAACAGTAGAACCGTGAATTGAAGAAAAATTCACAATGCCATAGTGTAATCCAAACTCAATAAAATCAAGCGGAGGGTTATCACCTGATAAAATCAGTTTGCTTCCATAACCATAACCAACTGTTTTATGCTCCCTTCCCACCTGAAAGAAAATATCCATATCATCAACCGGATTTGTATGATATTTGAGGTAACCATCGGTGAATTCATAATTGCCAATATTCTCAGAGTCTTCGACCCATTTAAAACTCTGCTTAATTCTTGGTTCAATTAATTCTGCAACCTGCTTGTTTCCAGCAGCGCCTCCCTTAAGTACTGCCATATTATAGCCAAGGTGCTTGAATAGCGTCCCGTGAAATCTGAATCCGATATCAAATAAATGAGCGTTATTAACAGATGTCTGGAACTGCTGACCATAATAGTAATGACCAAGCAAGTTTAGAAATGCGTTAGCATTTTCCCCCGAATAGGCATAAATATATTTTGCTTTATCTGTAAAAGTTTCTGATAAGCTTGTAACAAAATTTTTTTCTGGATGGAAGAAGTAATTGGAATTTTTAAGATCTGTTAATTCATAAAATTCTGCTTTGTGACGGATGAACAAACTTCTCTCGGTCCTACTTAAATCACTAAGTTTTTCTTCAACTTGCTCTAAATAATGCTTAACCTGAAATCTTGATAAAGTTGGCACATCTTCACTTATATAAGAAATTATGTTCTTAACTTTCATTTCTTTCAAGAAAGTATAGACGGGATGATTCAGTGGAACATTTTCTACCTGTGGGAAGATACTTGAACTTAGCAGAACAAGAGCTACAATTGTATATCTGAAAACTATTTTCATATCAACTAAATACTGATTAATAAATCAGTATGAAATATAGTAATTGGAGTAGAATCATAAAGAACTGGACAAACGAACAAGTAACGCGAAATGGTGCACTAGATAATCAAAAAGCCAATCAGATAGATGAG
>CAZLJI010000332.1:0-3539 GCA_964559565.1 uncultured Ignavibacteriaceae bacterium
TCAGAACCTGCAATAGATCAACGTCGTTGAATTCCTGGATTTTCATATTTTTGAATCATCCGGGTAATCGTGCTAATCAATAAAAAATCCTGGTTCAGACATTATGAGCAAAGAAGAATACAAATATTCAGAATTAACCTCCAAAATTATTGGCTGTGCAATGATTGCTCATAAAAAACTTGGTACCGGTTTTCAGGAAGTCATTTATCAGAGAGCAATTGAAATAGAAATGAAACTTGCCGGAATTTCATTCGTCAGGGAGTTTGAAATGCCCATATATTATCGTGATGAACACATTGGAACCCGCCGTGTTGATTTCCTCGTGGAGAATGTTATCTCAGTTGAGTTAAAAGCAATCACAAAATTGGAAGATGTCCACTTCGCACAAGCTATTAATTACCTGGAAGCATATAACCTTGAAATAGGTTTATTGATTAATTTTGGTGGGAGAAGTTTAAATTTTAAACGGCTGACAAATAAAAAATACAAGTCAAAACTATGATTTGTATGATTAATATGTTTACTATGAAAATAGATACTTTAAAAAAGTATATTTAAAAGTCGTTAGTAAATTATCTGAATCACAAAAATCACCGTAATCAAATAAATCATAGTTAAGACAGAGGTTATTTCGTTACTTCTGATATCCAATCGACAATAATTTTCATCGCATCTTCGGAAAAAGTTTCTTCGATATTTCCATATTCAGTCGGTGCACCTGTTTTACTTTTCTGGAACAGATGATTTAATTCCGGCATCTCGACAATCTTAGAATCCTTATTACCGCCCTCATTCAGAGCTTGCTCAATTGCACTAAGATTTTCTTTCGGAGGTACCTGCAAATCCTTTTCACCGTTGATGGCAAGAACAGGACATTTTACTTTTTTAATTGTTGGATATGGATCGTACTTTACAAAATATCTGAACCACGGACTAAGTAAGGTTTTCATCTGGCTTTCAATGAATACTTCTTTGTTCCCCGCTTCCTGCTTTTCTTTTTCTGAAAGGAAGTCAAATGCTTCAGTTAAAATTGATTTAAGACTCTGTTCAATTTCCTCATCACTTTTTTCAGATATGATTTCATTATAAATACTGCGGTACACTTTTAAATCACTTTGTATTGCTTCATCACTATCGCCGTTTGCTTTCATGATCAATTCTGTTTGAAGAATTAATATTGAATCGCCACGAATACCTGGTCCAGCCATAAGAACAAAAAAATCAACATCATCAGATAAGCCAGCAACTATTGGTGCGATTAGTCCTCCTTCACTATGTCCTGCAATTCCGATTTTATTTATTTCATTCCTTGTATTAAGAAAATCCACAGCAGCTAAAGCATCTTTAGCAAAATCCATACTGGTTGCACTTCTAAAATCTCCGGTTGATTCACTGATTCCTCTATCATCATATCTTAAAACCGCAATGCCATTTCGTGTTAAATAATCTGCTAAAACTAAAAATGGTTTGTGTCCGAGAAGTTCTTCATCCCTGTTTTGTGGTCCGGAACCGCTAACAAGAATCACTGCTGTGAAATTATCTTCTCCATTTGGCAAAGTTAATGTTCCGGCAAGCGTATCTCCCGTTTCAAGATTTAAAAATTTCACTTCTTCACTTTTATAAGGAAAAGGTTCTCTCGGTTCTTGCGGACGCTCAGGTTTTTCAACTTTTTCAGTTTTTCTTAATTCAAGAGGCAATGACATTCCTCCCTGATTCCATTTTCCCGAAATCATAAAACTATCGGGATTATATTGACCTTCGTAAAATCCATTTATAAGTTTTACAATAAATTTTATCGAATCACCTTTTACAATGACTTCGTTTACTGCGATTCCATATGCACCCTGATCCGGACTATCCAAAGTTGCTGTTAAATTGCCTGAAGTACTTTTCGAAACATTAAAAATAACTTTCAATTGAGCTGAGGAAATTTTGAGGATTCCGCCCCAGCTTCCTTCAGGATTAAAATTATCTTGTTTTACAAATGCCTGCTTGGTGATTGAATTATTTAAGGATTTGGGAGGGTTTATTCCCGTAATGAAGAAAATGATTATGGCTATTAATATTGCTCTCATTGTTTTCCTTAAAAAATATTATTTGCTGTTGTAAACTTATATGAAACTAAATAAATATGGGTTGAAATTTTTGATAAGCGGTATGTGATTTTCGACTCTGGGATTGGAAATATTAATTCTTATCTTTGCACCCACTTATGAGGCTATTGTTATCATACCTTAAAAACTACTGGAAACTGGTTTTGCTCGCATTATTACTTGCAGCAATAAACCAGATCTTTTCCATGCTTGATCCGTGGATATTCAGGATTGTAATTGATGAATACGCCACCAAGTATGATCATTATACCACCGAACAGTTTATCAGAGGAGTTCTTCTGCTTCTTGCGGCAGCGGTAGGAGTTGCATTTGTTTCCAGAGTTGCAAAAAATTTCCAGGATTATTACGTAAATGTAATCACTCAAAAGCTTGGCGCTTCAATTTATACGGATGGAATTCGTCATTCACTTCTTCTTCCCTTCTCCGATTTTGAAGACCAGCGCAGTGGAACTACTCTTGGTATTCTCCAAAAAGTAAGAAGCGATACAGAAAGATTAATTTCTGCGTCGGTTAATGTTCTTTTCACAACTCTTGTAGGTGTTGTCTTCGTAACAATCTATGCGATAAGTGTTTCGTGGGTGATTGCACCGATATTTTTTTCCTCCATTCCGATTATCGGATTAATTAGTTCTCTGCTCAGTAAAAAAATTAAAAAGATACAGAAGATTATCGTTACTGAAACTACTTCACTTGCTGGTTCTACAACCGAGTCTTTAAGAAATATTGAACTGGTAAAGAGCCTTGGACTTGGACAACAAGAAATTAATAGACTCAATTCCACTACTGATAAAATTCTAGCACTGGAACTTAAGAAAGTTCGTTACATCAGAACATTAAGTTTTTTACAGGGTACAATTGTCAATTTTCTACGGACGACTATTTTGTTTGTAATGTTGTATCTGATATTCACACAGCACATTACGGTTGGCGAGTTTTTTTCTTTGTTCCTTTATTCCTTTTTCATTTTTGGTCCGCTTCAAAGTTTGGGAGATATCATCAACATCTATCGTGAGGCTGAAGTTTCCCTGAACAATTTTAATGAGTTGATTTCAAAACCCATTGAAACCAAACCTTTAAAACCTAAAAAACTTGATGAAATAATTTCTGTCTCTTTTGACAAAGTTGAATTTCATCATCAGTCAGCTAATCGAAATGCAATAAACGGAATTTCATTTAATTGCGTTTGTAGGTCCTTCGGGATCAGGGAAAACAACATTGGTAAAGCTTCTTGTCGGGTTGTATACACCACAACAAGGAAATATTTTATTTAACAATATCCCGTCAGTGCAAATAGATTTTGATCAGTTGAGAGAAAAAATTGGATTGGTAACACAGGATACGCAATTATTTTCTGGAACAATCAGGGAAAATCTGCTTTTCGTTAATCCGGAAGCTACAGATGAAGATTGCTTTGAAGTTCTAAAC
>CAZLJI010000333.1:0-2863 GCA_964559565.1 uncultured Ignavibacteriaceae bacterium
TTATTTTACTCCGGCAGGACGAGGAAAGTTTAAGAAACCAATAAACTGTTTTATTGATGAGAATGGGTTTTTGTATGTTGCTGATACCGAACGTGGTCAAATAATCATCTTTGATAATGAACTGAATTACAAGGATGAGCTTGGTGATAGTACAATCTTAAGACCAACAGATGTTTTTGTTACTGAAAATGAAATATATGTAAATGATATTAAATCACACCAGGTGAATGTCTATGAAAAAATGTCATTGAAAATTTTGCGCAGCATTCCCTCGGATGCTGAGAAGAAAAACAGGTTATTCTCCCCATCGAACATTTCTGTCTTCAATAAAAAAATTTATATCAGCGATATTGGCGACTCACGCGTAAAGGTCTATGATGAAGAAGGAAATCATATTAAAACTATTGGAGATATAGGAAATACTCCGGGAAAATTTTCCCGTCCAAAGGGAATTGCTGTTGATGCTGATGAAAATCTGTACGTGGTGGATGCAGGATTTGAAAATGTTCAGGTTTTTAACAGCGAAGGTGAACTTCTTATGTTTTTTGGTGGAAGCTACTCTAAACCGGGAGATATGTGGCTTCCGGCAAAAGTATTTGTTGATTATAAGAATATAAATTTCTTTGAAGATTTTACGGATCCTGCCTTCGAACTCAAATACCTGATCTACGTTACGAATCAATACGGACCTGATAAATTAAATGTCTATGGCTTCATATCTCCGAAAGAGATTCAGAAATGAACTCAGCTAAGAAAATACTGACTCTGTTTGGTTTTTTCTTACTTACAATCTTTTTTTCCTGCTCATCAGGATCAGACAGCACTATTCTGAACTTTTTTTTCGATGGTGTACCGGCACCAGATACACTTGAAATTCAGGATGAAAATATTTTAGCAACAAATCAATCAATTAAAGTTGAAGAAATAGTTGATTCGTTGAAATCTGTACCATCATTTTTTTATCATGTGCCATACGAAGAAAAGATGTGTTCGGATTGTCATGACCCGGAATCTTCTAACAAGAAAATTATGACCCAGCCTGAACTATGTTATCAATGTCATTCTGATTTCCAAACAGAATTTGAATTCATCCACTACCCGGTAGAAGCGGGTGAATGTAATTCCTGTCATCATCCGCACAAGAGCACCCTGAAGTTGTTGCTTATAAAACCTGTTCGTGAACTCTGCGGAGATTGTCACGATCTGGAAGAACTGCTTTCAGGTGATATGCATAGCGGAATAGGTGATATCGAATGTACTGATTGTCATTATCCGCATGGTTCAAATGATGTTAAATTGCTTAAGTAGAAATAAAGTGAGTAATCGGACGACATATTTGTTCATAATACTTGTTTGCTTCTTCGCAGAGATTTTGCCATCAGGATTCATTATTAAAAAAGAAAATGGGTTTAGTTTCTGGACGTTGAAATCAATTTCGGGGCTGCTATCACTTGAAGGAAATTACAGAAACGAAACTAGTTATCTTCCGGGATATTTTGATGATGAGTCAGAATCTATTTTTATGACAGGTAAACTGGATTTGAACACCAGGAGTGTTTTCTGGCATCCTAATTTTTTTCAGTTGAATGCAAATTTCTCCTTCAGTCCCCTACGCAATCTTGACCAGTACGTAATATCACCCGATAATTCAGAGATAGCTACAACAGAGAGAATTGACCTGAATGGAATTTTCTTCACCGAAAGAATAATTTCTTTAAATCCTTATTTCAATTTTAATCATACTTTCAGCAGAAGAGAATATACTACGAATGTCGAGTCATTTTACCAGAATTATGGAGCGAGACTGTTCAGTCCAAATAGCATTTTGCCATTCAACATTAATGTATCCCAAAACTCCTGGAATCAGGATGAAATTCAGACCGGAAGAAAATTCTCCACCGATCAATTTGCAGTGAATACAGAGTTGAACAAATCATTTGGTGACTTTAACAGTAACAGGATTAATTTTGATTACTTCAACTTTAACAGAATTTATTCTGCTGCTTCCGAAATGCGGAATAAATCAGTCAACTGGAATATTTCCAACAACTTTACTTTTAACCGGCAGCAAAATTTTCAGTTAAACTCGCTGCTTACTTACACAAATCAAACCGGAACTCAGCCCGTTAACAGGTTTCTTCTGAATGAATACTTAAAATCGGATCTTGCAGCTGGTTTCAATAGCTGGGTTCGATATAACTACTATAAAATTAAACAGGAATTGACAGAATCAAGGCAGCATGATGCCGAAGCTGGAATTCAACACCAGTTGTTTGAAAGTCTTCATTCATATGTTTCATTTAATCACATCAGCATTTCACAAACATTTTATAATGAACAGGTAAACAGGGGAGAAGCCGGGCTCAGCTATAAGAAAAAAATTCCAACAGGAATGTTCAGACTTAATTATAATATCTCCTTGAGCAAGCTTAACAGGGAGAATATTTCCGGTACGCTTAATATTATTGATGAACCAAAATTGCTTGCCGAAGGCACGGTTACACTACTTAACAATCCTTATGTTGAATTAAGTAGTGTCGAAGTAAAGAATGCCGATGGAACGATAATCTACCAGGAATATTTTGATTACCTTTTGATCCAGAATGGAAGTTTCACAGAAATTCAGAGAATTCCGGGAGGGCAGATCAGCAGTGGTGAAACTGTTTTTGTCTCCTATCAGGCGGAACAACAGCCATCGCAGAGTTATAACACCACATCCCAAAACTATGGTGCCGGAGTTACTTTGTTCACTAACTTAATTGACTTATATATAAATGGTGCTTTGCAAAACTATTCTAATGTTTCTGAGGGAGATGCAGCTTTCCTTAAAACAACTGATCGGATATTATACGGAATGAAAATA
>CAZLJI010000333.1:2873-3524 GCA_964559565.1 uncultured Ignavibacteriaceae bacterium
TATTTAAAAAAAAGACCGGTTTTTCAATCGGTCTTTTTTTTTAGATTTGAATTATGAAAGCAATATTAACCCTTATAGACTGAGTAGAATTTTTATCAGAGCATACACCTTTGCTGGCTCTGATCTGTCAGGAAACCTAAGCGGTAATTACAGAGTTTATAATCTTATCGAGGACAACTCAATCCAGAAATTCGGAGATGTATCTTTAACAATCTCATATATGATCGGAGTAAATTCCAGGGCTCTTTTCCAAGGAAGTTATATTCTGCAGGACGGACGGCAAATAGATTTGAAACTTTTTAATTTCAGATTAGAGTATATGATAAACATCAGGCAAATTGAGTTATCTGCTGGTTACGAAAATTATAACCGTGAATTGCTATCTGATAAAACGACTTATTCGGGGGTTTATCTCAAGGCAACCAGAAGGTTCTGACTTTTTCATTTCATTCAGGTTACCATTAAAGAGAAACAGCTGAGGGAACTCAAATTAAATTTCTAAGTTGATTTCCTGCCGATAATTACTCACGCTTCTGGCAACAATTCCAAGGGAGGAATTATGAAAAAATGGGTAGCAATAGTACTAGCTTCTCTTTTTACAATTACTCTCTCACAGACAAATATCTCACCGCAATTCTCTGAGCTGAAGGG
>CAZLJI010000334.1:0-3511 GCA_964559565.1 uncultured Ignavibacteriaceae bacterium
GACTTCGAGAAGGTTAAAATTTTATTATTAATTCATCGAAACTTATATACTGACTGATAACCTTCTTGAATTAACTTTTTACAATAATTATCGACCTTTATTATGGGAAGTAATATGATAAAGAAAACATTTGTTCTAATTGTAATTCAGTCTTTATTATTAAGTGGTTGTTACACGTGGGAAATAGTTAAAACTCCTGAGCCTGGTTCAAAAATTAAAATTACAACTAGAGATTTCAAGGAAATTGAGTTATCACACTGGACGGAGAAGGATGATTACTTTGCCTACTATTCCTCTAGAACTGATACTATGCAAAAAGACACATTTAAAGGCGGAGTAAAGTTTTATAAAAAAGATATACTGGCTATTAAAGAGAAAAAGTTTGATACACTTAGAACAACTATTGTACTGGTTAGTAGTATTACAATTGTTGTATACATTGTAGCATTAATTGCTTTCCAAAATTGGGACAGTATGTAAATTAAATTTCAATTTTATCTAATCATCCTATTAATTAAAGAAGATGATTTTGATGAAGTGAAAATTTTAGCACGGCCTTTCAGAATGGGAGGCGTTTAATTCTTTAAATAAAACTAATAGGAGGAAGAAATGAAAAAATTAAGCAGCGCTGTTTTAATTATCTGTTCAGTGCTTCTGCTATTCGGATGTGCTTCCGTGAAAATGGCATCCAAAGAAGAAGACACAGCATTAAAGAAATTTGAACTGCCCTCAGCAGGCAATGCAGGCTTATACATCTACAGAAATAGTTTTTTGGGTCAAGCACTATACAAAGATCTTTATGTAGATAGTGTTTTTATCGGAGAAACTGCGAATGGCGTCTACTTCTATCTGGAAATTTTACCAGGTAAACATACAATTTCAACAGAATCTGAATTCGGTGAAAACTCTGTGATTTTCGAAGCCGAAGAAGGTAAGAATTATTTTGCTGAACAGTATGTAAAAGCAGGAGTTTTCGTAGGCGGCGCAGGTATCGAGATGGTTGATGAAAGTGTTGGTATGCAACAGGTACTTGATTGTGAATTGGCTGAACAGCAAAATCCCAGGTAACTGTTAGTGCTCTGAAATAAATTTAGTTTGAATGTTAATTCCATCAGGAAGATGGTTAAACTTTAGCAAAGTGTTTCGACTGAAACATTCATATTTCTTTAAATAAAACTTAAAGGAGGAAAAAATGAAAAAGATTTTAATTATAACCGTAATGATTATTGTAAGCATTAACGGAACTGCCTTTGGACAGTTTGGATATCATGAGCATGATGGTTTCTTTCTAAGGATGTTGTACGGACTTGGTTACGCAGAATTAGTTGAAAAAGATGTGCTGGGAAGTGATATGACAATTTCTGGAGCAGCGCAGGCATTACGATTTCAAATTGGCGGAACAGTAGCTGAAAATCTTATCGTCTATGGAGAATTTGGAGGAGTAATGCAAATAGAGCCTGATATAGAATGGATGGGACAATCAGCATCAACATCAGATGTTACGGTTTCAGTGTTTGATTTAGGAGGTGGCATCACTTATTACCTTATGCCTTCAAACTTTTATTTCTCATTCAGTCTTCTTGCAAGCCAGGCAGAGATTGAAAATTCAGGAAGCAAAGGTACCTCAGAGTATGGTTTTGGTTTTAATGCGATGGTCGGAAAAGAATGGTGGGTTGATGCACAATGGGCTTTGGGAGTTTCAGCGTATGGCTACTACAGCACTATGAAGGATAAGGGAACTATTGAAGGAATAAACTATGAGTATGATATAAATAATTTTTCTGTTGGTTTACTTTTTTCAGTGACGTATAACTAAAAAATTAACAAAGCCTTTCACTATGGGCGGCTTTTATTTCTTTAATAAAAAATTAAAGGAGAAGTTATGAAAACTGCAAATAAGATTTTGTTTTTACAATTACTAATTACTATAACCGTAAATGCACAGTGGTTTTGGCAGAACCCTTTACCGCAAGGTAACCCACTATGGTCCGTTCATTTTGACAATGAAAATATAGGATTTTGTGTTGGTATCTCCGGAACGATATTAAAAACTACTAATGGTGGCACTGAATGGATTCTTCAATCGAGTAATCTCTCACAAAATTTCTGGACAGTTTATTTTGCCACGCTAACAGATGGATGGATTGTCGGTGATTGCGGGATAATTTTAAAAACTTCCGATGGGGGAAATAGCTGGCTAGAACAAGAGAGTGGCACAACTAGTGATTTGCACTCAATCCATTTTATTGATGAGAGTATAGGATGGGCTGTTGGCGGAAATTATAATGGTGGAACAATTATTCATACAACCGATGGCGGGAATAATTGGATAGAACAAACTAGTGGCACCAATCAAGAATTGAGATCAGTTTTTTTTGTATCCTCAATGACTGGCTGGGCTGTAGGTAACTTTGGAAATATTTTAAAAACAACAGATGGTGGTAATAATTGGTCGGAACAAATCATTCAAGGCAGTTCCCCATTATATTCAATCTATTTTGTATCATCAACTACTGGGTGGACTGTTGGAGGCATGGCGAAAATTCTAAAGACTACCGATGAAGGATATACATGGATAGATCAATCAAATACTTCGACTGATTATTATTATTCCGTCAATTTTAAATCATCAACGAATGGTTGGATCGCAGGTACGACATCTGCTGGTGCAACAATCCTAAAAACAACAAATGGAGGCGATACCTGGATTCCTAAATCAATCCCCCCAACAGCGAGTTTATATTCGATCTATTTCACTTCATCCATAACAGGTTGGGCTGTCGGTTACGGAGGAAAAATACTAAAATCAACAAATGGAGGTAATAACTGGTTTGAACAAACAAGTGGAACCGGATATGAGTTGAGATCAATCTATTGCACATCTCCAACAACAGGATTAGCTGTAGGTATACTCGGAAAAATACTTAAAACAACAGACGGAGGGGATAATTGGATAGAGCAATCAAGCGGTACAACAAAGAGTTTGTATTCAGTTTATTTTATATCATCAACAACAGGCTGGGCTGTAGGTAATGCGGGAACAATCATAAAAACTTTAAATGGAGGTGACAACTGGACTGCCCAAACAAGTGGAATAACAAATAATTTGAATTCAGTTCATTTCATATCACCCGAGAATGGCTGGGCTGCGGGTGGATACGCTGGTGAGAATGGAATAATCATACACACCACAGATGGAGGAAATACCTGGATAGAACAATCAAGCGGTACTACTAATCAATTTAATTCTGTCTATTTCGCCTCAGCGACAACAGGGTGGTCAGTAGGTTATATGGGGACTATTCTGAAAACAACAGATGGAGGAAATAATTGGACGGCACAATCAAGCGGTACAATAAACGAATTAACATCCGTTTATTTTGTTTCTCCAACAACTGGCTGGGCTGTAGGAGGTATGAACGGAGAGTTTCAAACTATTCTTAAAACCACAGACGGTGGAAATAATTGGAACCCTCAAGCAAGTATAACTTTTACGGAGCTTTACTCTATT
>CAZLJI010000335.1:0-3483 GCA_964559565.1 uncultured Ignavibacteriaceae bacterium
TATGTTTTGATCTTTCAAAAAAAATTTATAAACTTCTTTGAATTTAATAAGAGAAACTATGAGGGTAAATATTCTTTACACCTCTGCTTTTTTTAATTAAAACACTACGTTAAAATAGGTCTTATTCAAAATAATTTTCTTAATGTGAAATTAACCAAAGGATAAGATGAAAACTTTGATTTGCTCCTTTTTTGTTTTGATACTTTTCCACCTCTATTTATTTCCCCAATGGTCCACCGACCCAAACAATAATCTTGTCATTGCTACTGGCTGGGATCCGCATATAGTAAGTGACAGTGCAGGGGGATGTTATATAACGTACAACTATGGAAGTTTCTATCCGCAAAAGCTTGCTGTTGAACGATTGGATAAATATGGCTACAAACCCTGGGGAGAAAGAAAACAAATTCTTGGAGAGTTACCAGAACAATGGCAGGCAGAAATAATTGAGGATGGCGAAGGCGGAGTAATTGTTAGCTATGAAGATAACCAGGTTGTTGGAACAGACTTTACCAGCAGGGTAAGAGTGCAGAAAATTGACAGCAGCGGAAATTTTTTATGGGCGCAAACAGGAGTAAGAGTAACAACAGAGGAAAAAAATCACGGTTTAGGTGGATTAGTAAGCGATGGTGAAGGAGGGACCGTAGTAATATTGATAAACTCTCTGGCAGAGTATAAGGTTAACAGGATAAGCAGCACTGGTGAAAGAATGTGGGGAGACAGTGGAATTGTAATGGGAATTAATGGATATGGAGATCCTCCACTATTAGTTAGAACAACAGGGAATAATTATGTGGCAAGTCCTGAACGGAATACATACAAGTATTTTGATAAAAACGGTAATGTATTTTATACCGACAATGTTGTTTGGTTAGAGAATATTATTTCAGATGGATACGGGGGAATTATTATATCCAGTAGAGGAGGTCAATGGCCAAGTAACTGGCAGTTAAGAGCACAACGAAAAGACTCACTTGGTAATAGCTTATGGCAAGAACCACACATTGTTGTTGCTGAAAGCCTTTATATTAACACGAGAAACAAAATTACAAATAACGATGGATTATATTTTTTTAGCTGGAGTGGCATGAAAAACGGGATTGATGTCATAGCACAATTTCAAGCCTTGAGATTAGATGGAACTAAACTTTTTCCTGAAGGTAGTATATCAATAAGCAATGGTACACCGTTGAGTGTTGCAGGAATTATCCCCTCTGAGTTGAATAACACAATTTTTATATGGAATGATGCAACAATTTCGTCTTCAACAATTGCTCAACTTTATGATACATTGGGAAATAAACTATGGAATGAAAATGGTGTTGTTGTTTCTTATCCTGCAATAGCTTATCAAACATACACTACCGATGCTCAAGGAGGCTTTATAATCGGTGGTACTGTCAATGAATTTACACTAGTGGCACAACAGGTGAGTAAATATGGCAAACTTGGAGAGGTAATTACTTCAATTACTCAAGAATATCCTGTTATACTTCCTTCAGAAACAATGCTATTTCAAAACTATCCCAACCCATTTAACTCATCTGCAATAATTCAATTTCAATTAGCGCAAGAAAGCAAAATTAGTATTGATCTTTATAACGTTCTTGGAGAGAAAATTAAAACGATTGTTGAAGGTTTTTATTCCAGAGGAAAACATTCTATTAATTTTTCATCGGAGAATCGTCCTTCAGGAATCTATCTCTATAAATTAAAAACAGAAACTGAATCCTTAACTAAAAAATTAATAATAATTAAATAACAGGAGGAGAGAATGAAAAAGATTTTAAGTATTGCTGTTACAGTTTTATTACTTCTTTCTGGTAATAGCAACTTGCTAGCTGCACCATTTGATACGGGAATGATCACACTCAAACAGCCTAATGGTGTAGAGTTTATTGGAAGGATGTGGGGTGATGAATTTATTTGGTGGGCAGAGACTGAGGACGGATATCGTTTTATAGAGACGGGGGACGGCTGGTATTATTTCGCAGCATTAGATCAAAATGGTGAATACACACCAACAAATTATAAAGTTGGAATAGATTCACCACCGGCATCTTCTTATCAGCTTGAAAGAACACAGGCAAGATTAGATGAAATTAAAGAGCAGATAGAACAGTTCAATGAACAGATTGAACTTAACAGGCAGTGGTTTGTGCAGAAACAAACAGAAGCACAGGGGCAGCCTGTTACATTAAAAGTTGGAATAATATTAATTGAGTTTACAGATACTACTCATTATACAGCACCTTATAGACCTTACGGTTATACTACTGCAGATTTTGATAGGATGATGTTCTCATACAATTATTGGTATGAACCCAACCCACAATTTGGTACTCCCCATCCTGAAAATGAAGCCGTATTCGGCAGCTTCAGAGATTACTGGTATCAAATGTCAAAAGGTAAACTTAAAATTACTGGGAAGGTTGTAAATCCAGATACTACAGAAGATGGGGTACCTGAGTGGATAATGGCAGATACTACCAGACCTTACTATGCAGATAACTTCAGTTGGGGACATGATACTTTGGCGAATGAAGCAATCTATAAAGCTAAACAATATAGTTATATTACTGATACACCTGGACCGAAATATTATGATAAATTAGTCGTAGTTTATGCACAGTTTGCAAGAACAGTTGGAGCTCTAATGGTTCACGCAGAAGACATTGGTGGTAAATTTATAATTCTTGGTGAGCGAAGCGGTCCAAATATATTTGGTGGTAACCTATCAAAAAAATCATTCTCGCACATAGGTGCATTTGCACACGAGTTTGGACATACGATTGGCTTTTGGGATGAATATAATGGTAAAGGAGAGTTAGGTGAGACATTTTTAAATAATTTTTGTCTGATGGCTAATGGACTCAGTAATGGGCCGGATAGGAAAGCTGCTTGTCCAGCTACACTATCACCTTGGTATAGGCTACAAACAATGGCTGCCGGCGCCTGAATTAATTGATTCTGTTGAAACAAACTTTCTGGTAGAATATAATTATAACTATCCAAAGCTATATAAAATAGATCCCGTCGGTCCACCCGAAGATATGTATTACTTATTCGAAGTACGGCACAGACAAGGTTTTGATGCATATATTCCGGAACCTCCGGAAACTTTTGAGGATCAATCAGGTACTCTTTTAATCTGGCAGCATAATATCACGAGCATAACCTATGACTGTAATTTTATTTATAAAGATAGAATCAGATTAAAATCAGCAGATAACATTTATGACGAATACACTCAACTTAATGATTTTTTCCCTTCGGATGGATATCAAAATTCCCAAGACTTTAATGGCTTAACTGCACCCGCAGCTTCATTAGGAAATTTGGGTGACTGGGCATTTTCCAGCGAAATAAGACTTGCGCACTTTGTATTAAATGGTATTTACAAAGATGGGAATAATAACACTGTTATCTCAGACATTAAAACAAGTTATGCAATGCTTCAATCAGAATACAATTACGTCTGGA
>CAZLJI010000336.1:0-1872 GCA_964559565.1 uncultured Ignavibacteriaceae bacterium
AGGGAACAGGCGTTGCAACTTCTGTCAGCTTTGACCTTGCTGGAATGTGGAGACCAGCTTACTTAAACATATTTGGCTGGGAACTTGAAAACAGATTAAGCATCGGAGCTAATCTAAGTAACCTCGGTCCAAAGCTAACCTATATCGATGCTAAACAATCTGATCCTATTCCAACTAACTTCCGGATAGGATTTGCGGCCCAGATATTAAGAGATGAATTCAATTCTCTGGTCTACACACTGGATTTTAGTAAACTCTTGGTAAGCAGAGATTCAACCTCCTCCGAAGAATTTTACACAGGAATAATTACTTCCTGGGGAGATGCTACGATAAGCGAAGAGTTAAAAGATATTGTGACCTCTATGGGATTAGAGTATTGGTACGGAACTCCGGGTGATTTCCTCTTTGCACTGAGATCAGGTTTCTTCTATGAAGATCCTTCCTATGGAAACAGAAAATTCTTAACCTTTGGTGCTGGCTTACGATATGATATTTATGGATTCGATTTCAGTTATATCAGTTCAATCGAAAGCAACCATCCGCTGGATGAAACATTAAGGTTTACTATTATAATTGGCTGGGGAGCCGTTCCCGAACCACAAAGGGGATTCCCAAGGGGCATCTAAAAATTTAATATGAAATATCTCCTTCTCTCTATTCTCGTACTATTTGAATTGGGCAGATTATCTGCCCAATCTTTTGTCGGCAAGCTTAATCCATATCCAGCTACAGTTGAAAGGGCTGTGCTTGCAGATGATACTCTGAAGATTCTTGCTATAATGGTTAACTTTCAGGAAGATGCCGATGGAACAACATCAGGTAACGGAAAGTTTGGAACCATTTATTCTCAGAATTATGGCAGCGATATTTTAGACCCTCTTCCGCACGATAAAAAATATTTTGAATCACACCTTCAGTTTGTAAAAAATTATTTTGCAAAAGTGTCAAAAAGTCAACTGAATATTGAGTACACAGTTCTGCCTGATACTTTTTCTGTTTCAGACAGGATGAGAAATTATTCTCCTGATCCGGGTTCAGATGACTTTGGACCAATCGCGAATTTTTCTGTTGAAGCCTGGACAAAAGCTGATCAGTTTTATCCCGGTTTTGCTTTTAGCAATTATGATGTATTCTTAATTTTTCACGCTGGTGTTGGCAGAGATATTTCTCTTCCCGGAAGCATTGGTAATGAAAGAGATCTTCCTTCAGTTTATTTAAGTGATAACGCATTTAAAGAAATTTATGGGAATGATTACGAAGGTATTCCTGTCTCTGGCGGATCATTCAAAATCACAAACAGCATGATAATCCCTGAGACAGAGAGCAGGGAAGTAGAAACTATCAGCGGAACTTTCCTTTTTGAAATTACAATAAACGGATTGATGTGTGCAAGTATCGGAAGTCATCTTGGTTTGCCGGATTTGTTTGATACTGAAACCGGTTTAAGTGCTATCGGAAGATTTGGATTGATGGATGGACAAAGTATCTTCGCTTATCTCGGAACTTATCCGCCAGAACCATCACCGTGGGAAAAAATTAGATTAGGATGGGCTGAACCGGTAACAATGGAAATACAAAATGTTGATGTAAGTCTAGTTACTAATCTTGCTGCAACAATTAGCGACACAGTAATTCTAAAAGTTCCTCTTAATTCCTCTGAATATTATTTGATTGAAAACAGAATTCGGGATGCATACGATAATGGTTCAACGATTACATACACAATAGGTGATGTTGTTATCACGAAAACTTTTCCGAACGACACAACCGGTTATCGCAGTTTCGATGTTGATTCACTCTCAGGAGTTATTATTGATGTTGATGAATTTGATTGGGCTGTTCCCGGAAACGGAATTGTTATATGGCATATTG
>CAZLJI010000336.1:1882-3448 GCA_964559565.1 uncultured Ignavibacteriaceae bacterium
AAAACCAGACGTGGAGTTGATGTTGAAGAAGCAGATGGTGTGCAGGATATCGGTGAAGTCTTTTATACAATTTTCGGTGACCAGGTAATTGGTGAAGGATTTGAGGAAGATTTCTGGTATGCTGATAATCCTTCTGAATTATTTAATAACCGTTTCGCAAAAGACACACGACCTGACACAAAAACTAACACCGGTGCAAACAGTTTAATTACAATTAAAGATTTCTCTGAGATTGATAACCGGATGAGCTTTAGAGTTGAGTTTGGTGATTCGATAATTAAGCCTTTATATTCGTATCAATTTCCTTCTGCTCCAACTCAAGCATTTGCTGGAAAACTATCGTCCATAGTTTTTAATGATGAAGTATATTTTATTGCTGTTGATAATAATAGTGCATTAAACGTTATCAAAGAAGACTCGCTGATTTATAAATCAGCCGACTATTACTCTCTTCGAAAACCAGCAGTTACTGTTTTCAATAATGCTCTGTACATCTTTTGCCATAGACTCGGGGAATTAAACTATTGGATAAGTGATGGATCAATTACTAATTCAGGTCAACTGATTGTACCGGCAATTTTTACTAATTGTGTGCTTAATACTAAAATGAATGGAGAGAAAGAGCTATGGTTTGGAGCTTGGAACGGAAATATTTATAAATATTCATTGGGGTCATTACCTAATGTCGCGCCTGAATTGATAGATAGTATAATAATTGGTAATTATAATTTAAGTCATCTTGCTGTTCATGAAGATTTTTTTGCAATTGCTTATAATACTAAAACACCCCCAGCTGATACAACATTTTTTATGAGTTCCGCAGGTAGCCGGTTATTTTTCGATGAGATAGCTCTGGATTTAGCATTAACAAAAGATCAGGACGGAAATTATATATCCCTTCTTTTCACTAATTTAATTAACCCTCAATCACAGCTAAAAAAACTTCATGTGATAAAAGAGGATATAATTATGAATGTTATAGAATACACTTCGAATCATTTGCCGCTTGATTTTTCACTCTCTGATTTAAAAAGGGATGGTAATATTTATGTTCTCACATCAAGCAAGTCAATAGTTGAGGCGAACAATTTTGAAGGTACATTAGCTGATAATTTTCCATTTCCGCTCAATAGTGAGTATGGTGCAACTACACCAATATCTGCAGATTTTGAAGGAGATAATAGACCTGAGATTGTTTTTGCAACAAGCGAAGGTGATATATATGCTCTTGACGGTGGATCAGGAAGATTGATTCCTGGCTTTCCAATATCCATTGGTCATTCACCTTCAGCACTTTCATTTTTTAATTTAAATGGTAAAGTCAATTTGGTGGCTTCCAATTCCGAAGGCCTATTGCAAGCCTGGTCTATTAGTTCTACTGAAGGTGAAATTATTTGGAGAGAACAATTAGCCAACAATGAGAACACTTCATTCATTGATGCTGCAGAAAACACAAACAGGATAAATGAATTCTTTCCTGCAAACAGAGCATATAATTATCCGAATCCTGTTTATGAGGGAAGCACAAATATTCGTTACTACGTTGCAGAAGATTCAAAGATCAGC
>CAZLJI010000337.1:0-3443 GCA_964559565.1 uncultured Ignavibacteriaceae bacterium
GATGAACACAAATAAACACAGATGAGCAGCAAGCTGCTTTTTTAATACAGTGAAGTTTTGATCCGGCCACCTGCTAGAGTACTTAGGAGTACTTAGGAGTGCCTGAAGGTCTGACACCTGATACCTGAATCCTGAATCCAATTACCTTGTGCCTTGCCGCTCGACTCAACTCAGTCTGCCCGGTGCTCCGTGCCCCACGCCCCATGCCCCATATGCCCTTATTTACTGGATTAAATTTTGAACTATCGTTTTTTTTTTTTTAAATTTATAAGAAACTACATCCTCTGGTTAACTTGCTATTTTCCAAAGCAATACTACATAAATCTTTACAGATGTATTCTTTATAGAAAAAATTTATTAAACGATAAATAAATACTCCCAACATGAAAAAATTAACCTTATTATTTGGTATTCCATGTCTGTTTATTGTTTCAAATACCGAGGGTCAGATTTACATGAACAGCAGTGGTAATGTGGGCATTGGCAACCTGGCGTCAAGTACCTATGTGTTCCAGATAAATTCCTATAAAAAAAGCATCATTCTCAGTTCAATGTCATCTGTACTTATTGATCCGGCTGGCGGTTATTACGGTCCGAGCATAGCTCCTAATTCAAACCAGACCTGTGACCTGGGAGATCCCTCCTATTACTGGAACAATTTGTATGTTAAATATGTAAACGGATCACTGTATACTGGCTCTGACAGCAGGTTTAAAGAAAATATCAAGCCTCTTGCAAATGCCCTTGATCTTGTTACACAATTAGACGGGGTTTCATTTGATGTTAAAAAAGAGTTTGCCTATAATGATGAATACATAACTGAGCAGGCAGAGATAGATAAACTGGAACAGGAAAGAAAGAACAAATACGGGTTCATAGCTCAGGACTTGCAAAGTATTGTTCCCGGAGCAGTAAGAATTGAGGACTCAACAGGGTATTTATCGGTAGAATACACACAGCTTATACCCATCCTTACCGAAGCAATTAAAGAACAACAGGCTTTAATAGTATCCTTACAGGCCGACATTGAATCGCTGTACTATGAAATGGCCTCCGTAAAAAAAGGAAGTGCATTGTACACCGATATTCACCAGGAAAATAATCAACGTACTACCATGCTGTACCAGAATATTCCCAATCCATTTTCTCATAACACTGAAATAGAATATTTCATTGAAAAGATGGATAATGAAGCTTCGATCATTATCTATGATATGCAAGGCTTGCAGAAAAAAGTTTACAAAATATACTCTCAGGGAAAGGGTTCAATTAATATTTATGGGAAGGAACTTAAACCAGGAATGTATTTATACACGCTATTGGTAGATGGTATGGAGGTTGAAACTAAGAAAATGATTCTTACTGAATAGAATATGGCCTAATGATTTGAGAACTAAATAATTAAATAGTAATCTATATCAATTGATTATGAAAAACAAGATAGTTCTATTAGTTCTAATAATTTTATCCCTCAAATCATATTCTCAAGATATAAAATCAATTCTTGGTTCTAGAGAAATGAATTATTTTGAAACAGATGCTTTATTTCATAAGGATACCAATAATCTTAAAACAATAAGTGAGCACGACCTCGAAGAATATGCCAGGTGGGAATGGTTTTGGAGAACCAGAATTGATGAGCAGGGAAGTTTGAAGAAATATAATAGTTCCATTAATAGCTATAATCTATACTCAGAAAAAAAACATCATAGCGAGGGTACTAAATCTGGTATAACTTTTTACATGGAATGTCTTGGTCCATATTCTATTGATAATTGGATGGGTAGAGGTCTGATAACTTCACTATGGGTTAATCCTAGCAATTTTGATCATATACGAATTGGAACAAACAATGGAGGATTATGGGAGACTGAAAATGGAGGAGATAACTGGATATGCATAACTGATAACTCAAATTACTTCATTGGGGGCATTGCAGATTTTATTGTATCTGATGATGATTCGGATGAGATTATTATTTTATCAAGAATTCGTATGGGTACCAGTCACCTTGTTTTAACGGGAAGAATGAATCTGGGTATTTATAAAACCGACGATGGGGGAGCTAGATGGAATAGTATAAATTTCCCATCTATTGAGCCCAATGATGTATTTATTAAAATCTTACAAATACCGGATGATGAGGATGGGTATATGATTTTGACAAGTTGGGGATTGTATAAAACATTAAATGGAGGAAATGATTGGACAAAGATTAGTATCTCGACAACAGACTATTGGTATGGTTTTCGAAATATGCTATTTGCGGATGAAAATTTGGTTGTATCTGGTAAAAACTTCTTGAAAAAAAGTGATGATCTTGGATCCTCATGGGATGACATAAGGAATGGTTCTGACGATATTGTTTGGGACCTGGCATATATCGATGTTGCTTATGACACTAATATTGATAGATTGTATGCTTTTTATACATATAGGATAGGTGATATTAATTATGATAAAATAGAATATACAACTAATTATAGCTATTGGAATCCGTTTAGTAGCACACAAGATTTAAAAGCTCGGGATTATGTTCAACATATTGCTATCGCTCCAAATAGTGATGTTTTTGCAGGAGGCATACGACCTTATAGAAGACAATTTGGCAGTTCAACATTTACAAGTACTTTCTCAGGAATTCATGACGATTTACGTGATTTATATTTTCCTGATCCAAGCAATAGTGATCTCGTATTCGTTGCTTGCGATGGTGGAATAGCTAAATCAAATAATGCTGGTGTAAATTGGGAAAATATAAACGGTGATCTTGTAAACAATGAATTCTATTCAATTGCTGTTACACCACAGGATCCGGAATTTATGATTGGGGGATTGCATGATAACCATAGTTACTTAAGATATTCTACAGGGGGTTGGCATGAATTTGGTGCAGGTGATGGAAGTACGTGTCTTATAGATCCTACAGATATTAATACATATTTCTGGTGTTCACAATCTTACTTGTACAGAGGAAATATTAACGGGGATATCCAATCCCATAAAATACTTTCATGGCCCAGAGTTGATATTCCAGTTGTTATGAATCCAAAAAATCCATCTACCTTATATTTAGGGGATGGAGGTAATTTGTTTAAATCATATACTATGGGAAATAAAGATTCATGGAATATAGTTGATTCAACTTCGAAAAAAGTAATGGACATTGCAGTTGCAAAAAGTGACACTAATATAGTTTACTATAGCGGTTTCAATTGGAACGAAGGTAATCCGTCAAATCCAAATCCACAACCTGGAATAAGAAAATATAACGGAAGTACCTGGACTGATTTGAATCTACCTTCAATTCCAATGGTTCCAATAACTGATATAGATGTAGAATCAAACGATGAAAATAAAATCTGGATTGCTGTTGGGGGATATGATACAAATTGTAAAATCTATCGATCCGTTAATGGGGGAAGCTCATGGTCAAATCATAC
>CAZLJI010000338.1:0-3440 GCA_964559565.1 uncultured Ignavibacteriaceae bacterium
CGTTTTTCTCCTCATTCATAATCGTAAAACTTCTTACAGGGCTCCAGTTCCCAAAATCCTGGCCATCGAAAATCCGTGCTCTCCAAAAATAAACACTTGCTGGTAAGATGGGAGAGATCCAACTACCAAGAGATCTACTAGGAATAATTTCTCCTGAAGTAAATAATGGAGATGAAAAATTTAGTGACGTATCTATTTGTATATAATACTTTAGTTCTTTGGGAATATAATAACCAATGTCTGCAAAATTAAACTCAACTTGACCCGAAGATGAAACACATCCATCAACTGGAGTTAGAATATTTGGTTCACTTATATTGAAAATAATAATTTGCGCTGTACCTATATTATCTGAATGGTCATCTTCCAATATACTTTCAGTCTCATTAACCTTGGCAGTTAATGTATAAAATCCACCTTTATCAGGGACCCAAGGAAAATAAACTGAATCGCTTTCACCAAAGTTTCCTCTCTTTACGCTCCCGATTTTGTAATTAGTATCAGGTAATGCTGCGAAAAGTTCAACGACAACAGAATCATTTGGAAATACAGCTCCCCAGTTTGCTATATTTATTTTTACCTGTATACTATCACCAAGTAAAGGATTTTCTGGAATCAGGCTAATATCACTTGACTTCAATGCAAAATCGGGGTAATTAGGTAATGCGAGTTTCATAACTGGATCACCAAGGTACGTTAGCAAATTAATTTGTGTTCCATAGAGCCCTCCCGGTGGGACGCGATTCTTCGAATTCATAAAAGCTTTACCGGTAATAAAATTTCTTTTATTAAATATCTCATCAAATAGTTCACGGTTAATCGCAGTTCCAACTCCCCAGTATGTTAATCCAGAACTCCCGTAAAAGCCAATACTGCCTTTACCGGGAACCTTATTAAATTGTTCACCGAATACATCCTGATTGTCGAAGTGTGCAGTATAGCAGGTAACGCTTAGAATCACTGGCAATCTGCCTTCATTCTCGAGTAAATAAATATCATCATTTGTGAATACGAGATCCCATTGGTAACCGCCACCATGTCCGTAATAATTAACAATTACAGCGCCTTTATTAATTTCTTCTCTGATCTTTGGTCCTTCACCCTGGTAAGGTTCGTGTTCTGGTTTACTTGGAAATCGAAAAACATACGATGGAACGTAACCATTTGGTTTAACATAGGTATTGCCCAGGTATAAACTTGCATCATTAAAACCAAATTGAATTTCATCCTGGAGACTTAAGCCTGAAGCAAGCAAAAGTACATTTTGTTTCCATGGTTTTGTAGGATCGTCGGGGTAATCGGTTAATTTTTGTAACAGAACATTTCCTTCAGCTACTGTTTCAATTGAAAGTCTGCCAATCGCTAAATCAGGTGCAGCATCATTTCCTACAACGCATACAATAAGATTATCACTTGCAGCTTGCCCATAGATGGTTGTGAAATAAGGCACCGAAGGAATAAAATTTGGTCGGCTTGAAGCCAATAATGCTCTATAATCATAACTCATATCACCTATCAGTACAATGTATGAAGGAGCAGGAGACTCCCAATTCTCAAATGCATATTCAACAAATTCTCTTAATGATTTTGGTTCTAATAGTCCATAAGAGAACTCGTCGTAAATTTCTTGTAAGTTAACAACTTGTATTCGTGGGTTGGGAATACTCTCATCAGGGAAATTGCTTGATCTAAGACTGGCGAGCTGGTTTGCTATGCCAGTAAAATTTTCATGAGTAATTATGATGTAATCAGCACCATTGGTTATATTTCTAAGATCAGATGGGTTATCAGCGACTATTGAATCGACTGTCGAATAATAATCACTCGCTGCTAAAAAATATTCAGTTACTGCATTTACAGTATCAACAAATTGCTGGTAATTACCGGGATCTGGGAGATATACCCTTTTACTTTTGCTGGGAATATAAATGCGTACATCACTGCCCTCCCAGTTAAAAATTCCATATCGATTGATACCGAAAAGGTCCTGACTTTCGAAACTAAAATATTTTCCAAACGGTGAATTACTCCTCCAGTATTCAAATTCAATCCAGTTTATTCTTATTTCATCATCATAATTAAGAGAAGTACAAAAATCGCCTCTAACTTCAATCCGAAGTTCATTACCAGGATAAATTGGTATACTGTCAGGAGAAGCGTAAAATCTTTTATTAAATATAAAACTATTCTGCCCATCCCAGATCGCTTCACCTACATCTTTATTGTTAATAATTATATAGGCTTTATGATCAAATTGACATTGAAAATCTGTGCTCATACCCTGCATTGCAATCTTTAAACGTATATAAGCTGAATCGGTATTCCATCCTGGAAATTGCTCGAAATAATGAACAAACGCGTATGAAACCTGCTGGTTTCTAGAAGAAGCTTTGTCCCAGAACCAAAAATCTCTGCTGTCATTGGGCGCATATCCAAGTCTTTCGTACAAAGAATCTTTTTCAGAATGAATAGCAGTCAGATTATTGAAATATGTTCTCGTATAATCCGACCAGCCCGGAGAAAGGTTGTAATTTACACCGGAGGAATCACTTTGATATGAAAACCAGTAAACATTTGATAAATTATGAATGTTCATTGTACAGTAAGGAGTTGGGATTACTGGAAATCCAACAAATTGCAAATAATCGCCAGCATTAAAAATTGAATCGGAATTATTGTCGAACACTTCTATCGGAACCGGTAAACCATCGTTGAACAATTCTAATTTACTGATTGAAGTATTTGATCCTAACTGCACACCTGATGAGACTAATTCCTCATACGTCATCCTATATACATCTTTTTCTTTTACATAAATCTTGAAGTAATTTTTATTGGGATTATACCAATACGCATCCTGCTGTAATGGTGAATCCCCTGCAGTAATCCTTCCGGTGAAATTATTTGCCTCAAGATAATTTATAACAGATGTCTTCAAAAAATCATCAGTCATGGAATCATTTAACGACTGAACAGTCAAACCGCCACGTTCATTGAAATCAACTCTTATCAAAATGTAAGAAGTAAAAATTAACTCTCTCGTTACGGGATTAAACTGATAAGGAGCAACAGCGATAGGTAAAACATTTGCATAACGGACAACATACATTTCTTCTAAATTTGCTTGTGAAGCTGGGAACAACTTATCCTGAGAATAAATTTCTTTATTTACTTTTTCAAAATCCTGATTCACAAAAGCCGGATCTTCCTCCGGGTAAGGGATGATAAATTTATTTTTAATAACTGATTGTTTCTGATTAATTATTTTAATTTCGGGTTTGCTATCGAAAGGAACACCAGCAAGCACCATAAATTCCGGTACCCAAGGATCACCCGGATTTCGGATGGAATGATCTTCCCCACGAATTTTTTGAAATGTTTTACCCTCAATGGCTGTATCAACTATAGAATATGAGTTGCCAAAATTAAATTCAATAATT
>CAZLJI010000339.1:0-3430 GCA_964559565.1 uncultured Ignavibacteriaceae bacterium
TACCTATGATGATGGATTCAGTAATTGGTATGATATCGGTTTTCCTATCTTCCAGGAGTACGGTTTTCCAGCGGTGCTTTATATAAATGCAACTAATTCTTGGGTTACAGCTCCTGGTACCCTTGATAAATTACATGAGATGCAGGCAGCCGGTTGGGAGATAAGCAATCATACTTACAGCCACAACTGTTCATATGGAGAATCAGATGTCAGCGATATGAAAGACTGGCTTGACGCTAATGGATTTCCGAATTCAGGATTTGCTGCACCATGTAATATCTGGGATCATAACCGGGTTAATTTTGTCAAGAAACACAGCTCTTATGTTACTACTGCCACAGAATTACCAGGGATACCTCAGCCTTTTGATCTATACTATGTACAGCGGATTAACCTGACAAACAGAGACAACATAGCAGCGATGAGAGTAATCTTAGACGATGCAGTGGCGAATAACAAGTGGATAGTATTTCTTGCGCATGAATTTGGCGGTACTTATGGAGACGGAAATACCTGGTTCCAAAGTGAGCAGCTTTTAAGGGAGGTACTTGATGAGATAGTATTGCGGGGGATTCCGGTTAAGACGGTAAGGGAAGTAATTAATGACCAATTTCCGCCGGGTTGTGTAATTGAGTGTTCGAGAGATACGATGCAGTATCCAGTGCTTAACTATTTTGAGGAAGGAAGCGGCTCGTTCAGCACGTCTGTCTGGAATGAATACTGGCATAATACATCCTGGACAGATCCTCGCTTTAAAGGGTCGCCCGCTGTTTACTGCCACACTTCAAACAATAGTTTGCCTGTTATGAAGTTTTACCGTAATGTCCCTAATGGTGTCTATGATGTAATAGCCTCCATTCTTGTGAAAGATCCCGATAGGACATACAGGTTATTTTATTCTTTCAATGATGAACTTAATCCGTCGAAAGACAGTGTGGAAATAGATAAAAATAGTGATGTTTCTTTAGGTACAGTTACAGTTACTGACGGACATTTTGCACTTTACACGCAGAACGCAGATGCGGTTTCAGGCGGAGATGGATATGTAGGATGGGCATTTATAAAGCTAATTAGTCAAGTATCTGCGAATGTAAAAGTATTTCTTGAAGGTAGTTATTCCGGTGGAACAATGACTACATCATTGAATTCATCAGGTATGATACCATTTCATCACCCATACAATGATACACTTGGAATTTGGAATTACACTGGTAGTGAAAGAATATATAATTTACCTGTGAATATAGTTGATTGGGTGCTTGTTGAGCTAAGAACGGGTATGGCTGCAAACACAACGGTAGGAAGACGGGCAGCTTTATTAAAAAGTGATGGTAGTATTGTTGATCTAGATGGAGTAAGTCAGGTAATATTTAAAGGGATAGTTCCGGGAAATTACTATATAGTTATTCGTCACAGAAATCATTTGCCGATAATGAGTGCGAATCCGGTTAGTCTAAACTCTACGAATAGTCTGCTCTATGATTTTACTACTGGACAGACACAAGCAAACGGAACAGAGTCAATGGTTGATTTTGGGAATAATGTTTTTGGAATGTACGCTGGGGATGCAAATATTTCCGCAATTATTACGGCATCAGACGTTACACCAATAATTTCCAATCTTAATCTTGCCGATTACAAAGACGCTGATGTAAATATGAGTGGAATCGTAACAGCAGCAGATATTACTAAGATAATTTCGAATTTGAATAAAGCTTCAAATGTTCCTTAGAAATTGAAGAACATAATGAAAAAATTTCACTATATAATTATTGTTGTCTTTCTGGCAATAAATGTGATCTATGCCGCTCGCGAGGCGACACATACTTTAACAAATTTTTATGTAAATACATCTACCAATACATTTTCTTTTGATATTTATTCTCAAAGTACTGGTACAACAAGTATTCGTGTTGGTCTTACCAGCTATTATTTTAACTTTGATAGTTCTGCTTTAAGTTCGCCCACCTTGTCTAATGTTAATCCTAAATATACTATTGGTTCTCCTACTGGAGATTATGATGACATGACAGCGGAAATTATTCTGGGAGAAATTGCAGTTTCTATTTTATTTACCGGAAATGGAGTAGGAACTGGAGACACTCTTTCAACAATAGGACCTCTTGGGGAACTTGTTTGTACTGTAACTTTACTTATTGATAACCCGAACTCTACAATTGATTTGCTTTGGGATTCAACGAATAGCGCAATGAATACACCTTCATTTCAGACAATAACCAATATTTTTCAAGGCTCATATAATAATCCAACAATTGTTGAGTTTAATTCCTTCACAGGAAAAATAATTAATGGGGCAAAGGTTGAGTTGAAATGGACGGATAATACAGGAAGAAGTAATTATGGATTTGAAATTGAAAGGATAGCTACTGAGTCTGAAAATCCTACCTGGTTAAAAATAGATTTTATTAAAGGAAGTAATGATGGTGACTTTAAAGAATCATATACTTATGTTGATGAAAACATTTGGGAAGGTAAAAGATTTAGATACCGGTTAAAACAAATCCGCACAAACGGATCTTATGAGTATTCAAATGAAGTTGAAATAGAACTGTTACCAACTAAATATGAATTATACCAAAATTATCCCAATCCCTTTAACCCAAGTACAACAGTAAGGTTCTCCCTTCCAGAGGAAACACAGTTGAAAATTAATATTTACAATATGCTTGGCGAACTAGTAGTAACACTTGCTGAAGGAACTTACGAAGCCGGTTATCATAAAGTAACGTTCTCCGCCGTAGGCGGAAATGCTTCTTCCCTTCCCAGCGGTGCGTATATCTACAGAATTGAAAGCAGTGGATTCGTACATACTAAGAAAATGCTGCTTTTGAAGTAACAGAAATATTTTTTCCCCTAAATTTTTGAGGCTGTCTCAAAAGGTTCTCTCGATACATTTCATTACTCGAGAACCTTTTATTCTGTGTGGTTTTCGCGCTTACCTGCTGCAAGCAGGTTTTTTTTGATGGAATCAGAAAATTTATCGGGAAAACATTACTTGTGAGTCAGACTCTTTTTGTCTTCACAAATTTTCACTCAGTCAATCCCCTCTCACAATAACAAACAATTAATAAATCAAGTCAACGACACAAATCAGTGCTTATACAATTATTGTCGCTGAGAACGTCATAAATTTCAGTCATTGTAAAACTAAACCTGCAAAAACTGCAATTCTGCATTTCCATTACGTACGGCATTCAACTTGAATTTCATTACTCGAGTCAAGGTAATATAAATAATTTCCCAGGAGAACATATGAGATTCATTCAACAATTTATTCATCTCTCATTATTATTTTTTTTCATAACCCCATCAATATATTCAACAGACTTTTTCGTAGATAAAAATGCCACGGGATTAAATAACGGCACAAGCTGGACTAATGCCTGGAAATCATTCTCAAACATAAATT
>CAZLJI010000340.1:0-951 GCA_964559565.1 uncultured Ignavibacteriaceae bacterium
TAATGAAAATGAGAAGACTTTTACAGACATTTTTTGTTGTTTTTCTTTTTTCATAAATTTTATGAGAAAGGTCAATCCGCTGCAGGAACTCGCGTAAGAAAAGGCTTAAGTGACTTAAGAAAACTTTGCCAGGACGTACGCAAAGACGTGCAGGATGTAAAAGCTCAAAGGAAAGCAACTAAAGGATAATTCACCTTTTGCTTTCTGCAGATGTTATGAGGGCTGGGTTGAGAAATTAATCCAGCCTGTTTTTTTGTGCAGGAAAGTTTTCTTAAAAATTATGAAAAATATTTTTACAACAATAGTTTTTAGCGTAGTTGTAACTTTTCAACATTTCTTTTTTAATGACTCTGATTTTAAAAAAGCTGAAGCCCCGGTTATTCAGGATTCAATTCATACAGCAACAATATGCTTTGTTGGGGATCTGATGTGTCATTCAACTCAGTTTAATTACGCAAAAGTTGGTGCAGATACTTTTGATTTCACCGGTGTTTATCGCGAAGTGAAGAAATATTTATCTGAACCTGATCTGACTGTTGGCAATCTTGAAACCGTCATCGCAGGAAAAAATGAAGGCTACAGCGGTTATCCTTATTTCAATGCACCCGATGATTTTATATATGCTCTTAAGGAAGCAGGATTTGATCTTCTCATAACTGCAAATAATCATGCTTTGGATCAGGGATGGGAAGGTGTGAAAAGAACTATTGATGTAATGAATGAATATAATATCCATATAACCGGAACATTTACTTCTGAAGAAGACAGAGATTCGATTCGAATATTTGAATTTAATTCAATCAGGATCGCAATCCTTTCATATAGCGAAAACACCAACGGACTTCCAATTCCTAAAGGAAAAGATTATATAATTAATCTTATTGATGAAGAAGTAATTTGGAAGGACATAACTAAAGCAAGAGAAAAGGAAGTCGATATTGTTCTTGTTCA
>CAZLJI010000340.1:961-2511 GCA_964559565.1 uncultured Ignavibacteriaceae bacterium
TATACACTACGGTCCAGAGTACAACCGAGATCCAAGTGATTATCAAAAAGAAATGGTGAATAAAATAATTGAACTTGGTGCTGATATAATTATTGGCGGTCACCCGCATGTTGTCCAGCCTGTTGACTTTTTCAAGACAAATAACACAAAACTCGATTCAGGATTTATTGCATATTCAATGGGAAACTTTATTTCAAACCAGCGGTGGAGATATTCTGACGCAGGACTAATTCTAAACATTCAGATTTCAAAAAACTTTCTAAACGATTCCATTTATATTAGTGAAGTTAAATATTTACCGACCTGGGTATTCAAAGGAGAAACTGAAAGGGGTAGGGAATACATTGTTCTTCCATCTCAACTTGCGGAGAACAATTCCATCTATTACTTTTTAACAGATAGCGATAGAAAATTAATGAAGGAAGCTTTTTATGATACTAAAGAAGTTGTAACTAAATACTTTTTTGACTTAGAACTAATCAATCCAGAATAATTAAAGTCATATTTTATTTTCTCCATTTGTATATTTGATCCGTCCTATTTAAAGATTCATTTAATGCTTTGAACCAAAAAAATCCAATTGAAAAATAAATCCGCACTCTCACTCATCTTTCTGACTGTCTTTATTGATCTTCTGGGTTTTGGAATATTAATTCCAATCCTTCCTTCTTTTGCAGTTAAGGAACTCGGTGTTGATGAAGCTGCAATCGGAATTGCGATAGCACTATACTCTTTTGTCCAATTCATTTTTAATCCAATTCTCGGTAAATATTCTGACAAGCATGGACGAAAACCTGTTATAGTTCTTTGCTTATTTATCAATGCATTAGGCTATGTCATTTTTGCATTTACATCGAACTATCCTGTCCTTTTAATTTCGCGAGTTGTTGCTGGAATCGGAGGCAGCAGTATTGCAGTTGCACAGGCTTACATTGCAGATGTTACCACAAAAGAAACTCGTTCAAAGGGAATGGGACTGATCGGTGCAGCTTTTGGATTAGGATTTGTATTCGGTCCACTAATCGGCGGATTTCTTGCTGAGTATGGTTATATGATTACTGGTCTGGTTGCCGGTGGTTTCTCATTAATTGCATTTGTAGTTACAATGATATTTCTTCCTGAATCACTTAAGAAGACAGAAGAAACAATTTCTGAAATTCAAATAACCAAGAGAAAACTGATAGATATTAATGCACTCAAAAAAGTTTTCAGCGAACCGAGCAGGGCAATTTTCATAGTTCTGTTTTTCATTCTTGTTTTCTCATTTGCAAATATCTATGGGACTTTTGCATTACTAGGAATACAGGTATACGGTTTCACTGATCTGCAGAATGGTTACTTATTCGGAATTACTGGATTGGTTTCTGCAATTGTTCAGGGCGGTTTAATTGGACATATAGATAAAATGATGACAAAGAAGACTATTCTAAAAATAGGTTCTTTAATTATCAGCATTAGTCTTGCTTTAATCCCCTATGGAGGCAATTTTCTTGGATTAGCACTTATTTCCGGTTTTCTTTCAATTGGAATAGGAATGCTGCAGCCAACAT
>CAZLJI010000340.1:2521-3425 GCA_964559565.1 uncultured Ignavibacteriaceae bacterium
TTGAGCCTGATATCTGATGTAACACCAGAACACGAGCAGGGAGTCACACTTGGCGCAAATCAATCATTATCTGCTTTGGCAAGAGTTATGGGTCCTTTGTGGGGTGGATTTGCATTTGAGTTCCTCGGTTATCCTTTCCCGTTTTTGACAGGTGCTGCGTTTATGTTTGTGGTTTTTATTTTCACAATGTTTTATATACCAAAGAAGATAAATCTTACTCACTGAGTTTCTTTTCTTATTCTGCATTTGCCTATCAGCAAACTATATAAATTTTATATTACATTGTAATAGACATAATTATTGATGAGATTTAGGGTGAGATTAAGTTAGTTGTTGTTAGATGATTAAATGTGAAAATCGAAGAGGCATAAAATGGAATACACAATTGAATACCTGGAAGATAAAAAGATTGTCCAGGTAAAAATTAAAAGACGAGTGAATTATCAATTTGTACGGCAATATTCTATGGAAGCAAGAAAACTGGCACACGAATACAATTGCAAAAAATATTTAATAGACCATTCAAAGACTTCGCTGGAAGATAAAATCTATAAGATACACACCGATGGCGATACAATGGAAAAGTTTGGATTTAAGAGCACCGAGAAAGTAGCAATTGTCATTTCCCGCAACCGCGATGATTTGCGATTTAGTGAAGCTACCGAAGCCAATGTTAAATGGAGCGATTTTAAATATTTCGGTGATTTGAAAGAAGCTGTTAACTGGCTTGCTGCAAGCGAATAAGTAGAAACACGATTCATTTTTAAAGGGTGCAGCGTTTATGTTGTGGTTTTTATTTTTGCACTGGTTTGTGTAGCGAGAAGGATATCTTTAAATCTTTGAATTTCTTTTGAAATTATTAATAATTTTATAACTACATAATTGTATAGATATCAAATAATGT
>CAZLJI010000341.1:0-3425 GCA_964559565.1 uncultured Ignavibacteriaceae bacterium
GTTTTCTTCTGCGGAGCCAAAAATTCTTTATCCACGGATTGAAAAATAATAATTTCAGAGATTTTTTTGTTCATTGAAGGATGATTTAAATCTGGAGCTATTTCGGATAAAGGAACAAGAACAAAATCCCTGTTGACTAAATCTTTATGAGGGACAGTAATTTCGTCATCGGAAAAGATCAAATCATTATAAAAGAGAATATCGAGATCAATTTCTCTCGGACCCCATTTTGTCGAAACTGTCCTTCCAACCTGCTGCTCAACTGACTTCAAAAACTTGAATAATTCTTTTAGTTCAAAGTAAGTTTTGATTTTAAAAACCCCATTAAAAAAGTCGTTCTGAACAATTTCACCATAAGGTGACGATTCATAAATTGATGATACAATTTCAACATCACAAGAAGGATTCCTATCAATCAATTCAATAGCATAATCAATATTATTGATCTGAACTCCAACATTTGAACCTATACCTATGTAAGCGATGTTTTTTATCTTACGCTCAATTTTAATGTTTTATTTTACTTTTATTCCGTTTCAGCTTACAAAACGAGATTTCGTCAAAATTGTTTTAATTGTGACGGTCTTTTATTACTTCAGCTTCAACGCAATCAACAACTCCGCCAAGAGGAGGATTATTTTTTCTCACTCTAACCGCAACTTTAATTATTTTATCAAACTGCTTTAACAATTCATCGGCAATATCTACCGCAAGAGCTTCTATTAAATAATATTTTTGCTTCACAGTAAATTGGCTCAGAAAAGAATAAACCTGAAAATAATCCACAGTTTTTTTTAAGTCATCACCTGCTGCTGCTTCCGAAAAATCCGTATAAATATCAATATCCGCTTCAAATTTTCCACCGACATATTGCTCTTCGTTACTCACTCCGTGATAGCCATAAAAGGTTGCGTTCTTGATTCTGATAATATTAGTCATTTTCCAATTAGAAATTTTTTCTGTGTTAAAATTAAATAAATGTTAATTAATAATGATTTCATTTCACCTCAGCTTCAGTTTTTATTATTGCACCTTTTCTTAACTTGAGAAGATTACCAAGGTTTGCCCAGAATACACCTGTCAGAACTAATGCAGAACCAACAAAGTGTCTCGTAGAAAGGACTTCGTTGTAAAGGAAGTAACCGAGGATTAATGCAACTATTGGTGTTATAAAAGCAACCAAAGAAAGTATAACTAAATTGACTCGCTTAATCAACCAGTAAAATGAAGTGAATGTTACTATGCTTCCAAAAACTGCGAGATAGAGAATGGAGATATATGCATTTTGATTAAACTTTAAAGTTGAAAGATCTTCTGTGAAAAAAGCAATCAGCAACATAGATATACCTGCAATCGCCATTGGTATAATGTTCATCGAAAGTGGATGCAAATGGTGTCCGAATTTTTTTATTGAAACGGCAATCCACGCTTGCATTATTCCGCTAAGAACAACTGCAAACATTCCGAGTAAATAATTTGAAATATCCCCGACAAATGAATCAGAGAAAATAATTACTATCCCCGCAAAGCCAAGCACTGTCCCGAAAATTTTGAAGAAACCAATAAAGTCGCTTGGAATTCTTAAGTGTGAAAAAATAACAACCCAAAACGGATACACTGCAAAAAGAACCGCTGCCATTCCGGAAGGGATAAACTGCTGTGCCCAGTAAACCAAACCAAATGGAATCACAAATGAAAAGAAACCCATTAGCATGTAAAGCCGCACGGAAACTTTGTCAGTCTGGAGTGTTAAGCCTTTAATTTTCATCAAAATAAAAATGAGTACGGATGCGAGTGAAAATCTTACACCCGCAGAAAACATTGGTGTTAAAGATTCAAGTCCATATCTTATTGCAATCCACGTTGATCCCCAGATGAAGCAAATTGTAGTGTAAGCCAGGGCTATTTTAATTCCGAGCTTGCTCAAACATTCTCCGTCATTGTAATTACACCAAGTGCTCTGCCAGATTTCTGACCGTCTCTTCTATACGAGTGAAGAAGGATTTCATATTCATAACTACACAAGTTAGATACCTGTATATTTGTTCTTTTAACTCCCTCTTCAATTAACATTGTATAATTTGCTCCCGACACATCAAGGTAAAATTTGTTTCTATTTATGTATACGAACTCTTTATCAAACTTCGCTGCAACTTCTTCTCCTACTTCATAATTCCTTTGAGAGATTGAAGGTCCGATGTAACAAATGTAATTTGATGCATTTGAATTAAAATCAGATTTTAGCTTTTGAATAGTTTTCCTGAGAATATTTTTCTCAGTTCCTCTCCATCCCGAATGAACAGCAGCAATTACTTTTCCTTTCGGATCATAAATAAATATTGCCGGACAGTCGGCGCTGCTGATAGCCAATCCAAGATTTTTTTTTGTTGTAATAAGAGCATCACTCTCACCATAGCTTCCAAATGAACTTACTGTACTGATTTTATCCTCATGCACCTGCTTTTGATAGCTAACCATTCTATCGTTTAAACCGAGCTCATTAAAAAATAATGCCCTGTTGAAATCGACAATTTCTTTAGCATCATCAACACTATATGATAGATTAAAATAATATGGCGGTTTTGCATTTAGACCAATCTTTGTACTAAAACCAAAAACAATTTCAGGAAATCGTTTGAAAATAAAAGGCTTGATGATGAGCATAGAGTTATTTATCTAACACCAAAGAATGATTGAGAGTATACCACTTTAGTAGTATATTAGCACGGTTATATTTAAAACATCACTTAAGGTAAATATATTGAAAATCTTAGTAACTAATGATGACGGGATATACTCAGCCGGCATAGCAGCATTAGCTGAAGCACTGAAAGAGATAGCTGAAGTAACTGTTGTCGCACCCAGCGAAGAGCAAAGTGCAGTTGGACATGGAATCACAATGAAGTATCCTTTACGAGTCACCGAATACCATAATAATGGAAATTTCTTTGGATATGCTGTAGAAGGAACTCCTGCTGATTGCGTAAAGATGGGAATAAGAAATATAATGGGTGAATCTCCTGACCTTGTAATATCAGGAATTAATCATGGTTCAAATACCGCTATAAATATAATTTATTCGGGAACTGTTTCAGCAGCAAGAGAAGCCGCCATAATGGATGTGCCTGCAATTGCAATTTCAGTAACCAGTCACGAAGCTAAAGATTTTAAATACGCTGGTAAAGTTGCAATAATGGTTGCACACAAAGTCATTGAACACGGACTACCGCGCGGAACGCTGGTTAATGTTAATGTCCCAAACTTCCCTGAAAATGAGATTGCCGGTATTTTAGTTACCGAGCAAAGCAAAGAAAAATGGGTTTATATATATGAAAAGACACCTCACCCGTTTGGTAATTATTATTATTGGCTGACAGGTAAATTTTTATAAATTGAAAATTAAAAACTAAGCGACCAGTTCGCAA
>CAZLJI010000342.1:0-3425 GCA_964559565.1 uncultured Ignavibacteriaceae bacterium
TGGAGTTGATTTTATCAGCTACAAAGAAAATATTGATACAAGCACGCCTGCTGGTAAAATACTTTTCACAATGATTTCGGCCTTTGCTGAATTCGAGCGAGCTATTATTCGTGAAAGAGTAATTGCTGGTATGGAAAAAGCAAAAGCCAAAGGAGCTAGAATTGGAAGACCTAAGATTCCACCATTTACAATAGAGAAAGTGTTGGAGATGAGGGGGCGGGGAAGTAGCTATAAAGAGATTATTAAAAAACTTAACATTTCAAAATCTGCTTATTTTAAAATCATACAAGCCGTCAAATGACGGCTTTGTTGGAAAGATGGACAACAAGAAATTTTTCTTTAATTTGGGTTAACAATTTTTCATATGGAGGATTCTTTTTATGAAAATTAAAAAATACTTGACCTCAATTTTAATTTTGATAATTACTTCTGTTTTCTATCCGCAGTCGCTTGATAACAAATCTATTTCAACGTTTTCAATAGTGGCTAGGGATTCAGTAACTGGTGAGCTGGGTATTGCTGTGGCATCCAGATTTTTTAGTGTGGGTTCTGTTGTACCGTGGGCAAAAGCAAACGTCGGAGCCGTTGCCACACAATCGTTTGCAAATACAAGTTTTGGTTGGCGAGGTTTAGAACTTCTACAAGAAGGTGCAACTCCGAAGGAAGCCTTAGAAATTTTACTAAGAAATGATGACGATCCTGAACGAAGACAGGTTGGAATTGTTTCCTTCGATGGGAGATCTATTACTTATACCGGGAGTAAATGTAATCCTTGGGCCGGGGGACGAAGCGGTCCAAACTATGCTATACAGGGGAATATACTTGCGGGTGAAACTGTTGTAACAGCGATGGAAAAAACTTTTTTGGAGACAGAAGGAACTTTGGCAGACAGGTTGTATGCGGCATTAGTAGCTGGTGATGAAAAAGGCGGTGATGCACGAGGCAAACAATCTGCAGCAATGTTTATAGTAAAGGAAAATGCTGGTTATGGAGGTTACACAGATCGTGCAATTGATATTCGCGTTGATGATTCGCCTGAGCCATTTAAAGAATTGGGACGACTGCTTAATTATGCGCAGATGAATTATTCTTGGAATGAAGCGTGGACATTATTTACTCAAAAGAAATATACAGAAGCACTTCCTCTTATGGAGAGAACTGCAAAACTTGCACCTGAAAATCCTGAGGTATTATATGATCTTGCTGTAATTCAACTTGCTGCGGGAGAAATGGAAGCAGCTCTTAAATCATTAGAAAAAGCGGTGTTACTGAATCCAAAGTTAAAACAGCAAGCTATTGGAGATAACGATTTAAAGAGTCTTCAGGATGATGCAGAATTTCAGGAGATAGTAAAATAATTTTATTAAGAACTTAATCAAACATATCCTGCAAGTCGTCAAGTGACGGCTTCCATATTATTCTCAAGGAAGTCACTGTCGAAGAGATCGTTTACTCATTACAATTATTCGGCTTATTTCAAATTCGACCTTACTCTGGGACTTCCAATAGATTCTATACTTATATCTTGCTTAATTTTACTTATAAGAATTAGACTAAAATGAGATCAGTCAGATGAAGCTAAAAAGAAAAAAATTAACACAACTTCTTCAACAGCTTGATGATATCAAACAGAAAGCTGCGGAGTTTGAAAATAAATATTTAAATGAACTTGAAAAGATTCATCCCTCAAATCTTGAAAGCGCAAAGAATTTAATTCACTATCTCGCACTTCGCAATCAGGATATACGAGAAATACAGGACACACTCTGGCAGCTTGGTATTTCACGGCTTGGTAAAGCCGAAAGTCATGTAATGGCAAGCATTATTTCTGTTCAGAATATTCTTAGAGGAATCTTGAACGAACTGACAATTGAATCGGAAAAGCCGGAAATCAGCTTTAAAAGAGGAAGAAAGATTTTAAAAGCAAATACTACTTCTCTTCTCGGTAAAAAACTGAAAGGCAGTCAAGTAAGAATAATGGTTACGCTCCCAACCGAAGCCGCTGATGATTATAAGCTCGTTAAAAAGCTTTTCAATGCAGGTATGAACAGTGCACGAATCAACTGTGCGCACGATGATGCGATGATCTGGGAAAGAATGATCAAAAATATTGAAAGGGCAAAAAAGCAAACCGGCAGAAGTTGTAAAATCTGTATGGACCTTGGCGGACCTAAACTCAGAACTGGTTCAATGAGGCAGGGACCCAAAGTTGTTCATCTTACTCCCGAGAGGGACCTTCTTGGTAAAGTAACTTCGCCGGCAGAAGCCTGGCTCGTTTCTGATAGAAGTATTCAAATTGAAAAAATCAAAACAATCGACGAGGAAATTCTTATTCCACTGTCTGATGAATTTCTGAATTCGCTAAAACCGAGAGACGAAATTCTTTTCACGGACTCAAGGGGCAAGGATAAGAAGCTCGTTGTTGATAAAAAGTTTAACAACAAGAGATTAGTCAGTTGCTTTGAATCTGCTTACATTAAATCAGGAACAACACTTACGCTTAAAAATAAGCGCGACACAAACGGAGTAACTACAAATGTCGGTGAGCTTCTTCCTCTGGAAGAATCTATCATTTTAAAAGAGGGAGATAAATTAATAATCCATAGCGATCCAACACCTGGTGAGCCGACAGAATTTAACAATGAGGGTGTATTGGTAAAACCTGCTCATATATCCTGCACTTTGCCTGAAATTTTTAAAGATGTTAAATCGGGTGAGCAAATTATTCTCGATGATGGGAAAATTGAAGGAGTCATTAAAAATGTTGAGCCCGACAAAATTGAAGTCGAAATAACTTACTCAAAAGAAGAAGGCTCCAAGCTAAGAGCGGATAAAGGAATTAATCTTCCCGAGAGTAAACTTTCGATAAAAGGATTGACAGCGAAAGATAAAGAGGATTTAAAGTTCATAGGAAAGAATGCTGATGTTGTAAATTATTCCTTTGTGAATTCTGCAGAAGATGTTAAAGACATTCTTGATGAGTTGAAAACACTTGACGCTTTAGAAATTGGAGTAATCCTGAAGATTGAAACGCGTAAAGCATTTGAAAATCTTCCCTCGATACTATTGACTGCAATGAAGCATTATCCCGTTGGAGTAATGATTGCACGCGGAGATCTGGCAATCGAATGCGGCTGGAATGAGCTTGCAATTATCCAGGAGGAAATTATGTGGCTTTGCGAAGCTGCACATCTTCCTATTATCTGGGCTACTCAGGTTCTTGAAACAATGGCAAAAAAAGGACGGCCATCCCGTGCAGAAATTACTGATGCGGCTTTTGCGGGAAGAGCAGAATCGGTTATGCTCAATAAGGGTCCGTTCATTTTTGAAGTGATAAAAATTCTCGATGTGATTATCAGTTCAATACAGGATTACCACGAGAAGCAGGCTCCACTGCTGCCGAAGTTAAAGCTGAAAAAATAATT
>CAZLJI010000343.1:0-3416 GCA_964559565.1 uncultured Ignavibacteriaceae bacterium
AGCGCCGTAGTGACGTTCATTCAGTCTCCAGTGGCGGATTACAGGAATCCACATAAAATCCATTTAATCAAGAGTAATCCATAAAGTTCTGATCGCTCTTTTTAAAACAGATGTGTACGCGAGATCGAAAGTATATCCTTCTTTCTTTAAAACTTGTCCGGCTTTCTTCGCTTCCTGCAATCCTTTTTCTGATAGATCTACATCTGTCCATCCTGTAAAACGATTTTCTTTATTCCAGGTACTTTCGCCATGTCTGAGTAAAACTACTTTATACATTTAATCTCCTAATTGAATACTTTAAAATACTGATGACAAATTTTTATATTAATTTTTTGGTGCAGAAGATTTCAAAACTACAAATCCAGTAATGCCGGAAAGCAGAGAACCTGTTAAAATCCCGATCTTCGACAAATCGAGAAGTTCTGGAATATTAAATGCTAAACCTGCAATGAACAGCGACATTGTAAAACCTATCCCTGCGAGTATTCCTGCACCATATAGATTTTTCCAGTTAACACCTTCAGGAAGTGATGCCAGTTTTAGTTTCACTGCAATAAATGAAAATGCGAAAATGCCAATCTGTTTTCCTAAAAACAGTCCTACAATTATTCCTAGACTAACCGGACTTAAAAGGGAATCGAGTATATTCAGACCAGTTAGTGTAACGCCTGCATTTGCTAACGCAAAAACTGGAATTATAAAAAATGAAACCCACGGATGAAGATTATGTTCAAATCTTTGCAGCGGCGTTAATATTTTTTCGCAGCTTTCTTCGATTGCTAAAACATCGTGCTGCCGCTCTGAATTATTTAAAACATTTTTCCAATGATCACCTGTTTCATCAAAACTCCTTATTAGTTGTTTTACTTTTTCGGAAAATTTGTTCGTGTCATACCGGGATACAGCTGGAATTGTAAAAGCTAATAAGACACCTGCTATTGTTGCGTGTACTCCTGATTTAAGAAATGCCAGCCAAAGAATCACTCCGAGGATTGTGTAAGGAATGAGACTTTTTGTTCCAAGCCTGTTTAGTGTAATGAGGATGACAAGTACAATGGCTGCAATTATCAAAGCTGTGGTAGAAATTTCAGCTGTATAAAAAATTGCAATTACCATAACTGCACCGATGTCATCAGCGATGGCCAGAGCGAGAACGAATATCTTTAATGTTAATGGTACGCGCGGACCGAGCAGAGCCATTATCCCAACCACAAATGCGATATCAGTTGCCATTGGGATTCCCCAACCTCTTGCGCCCTCTCCGCCTGAATTAAAAATAGTGTACAGAATTGCAGGAACTATCATTCCCCCTAAAGCTCCAGCAATTGGAAGAGATGCTTTTTGCATAGAAGAAAGTTCTCCCACTAAAAGTTCTCTTTTAATTTCTAATCCTACTGTAAAAAAAAAGATTGCCATCAAACCATCATTTATCCAGTAATGAATAGAATAGTCCAGAGTTAAAAGGCTTCCGAGGGAAACAATAAAATGAGTGTGCCAGAGTTCATGATAACTATCAGCCAATGCAGTATTTGCCCATATAAGTGCTATTACAGTACATATGATCAACAAAATTCCACCACTTGCTTCCTGATGTAAAAACTCGTTAATGGGTTTTAGCAAAATTTCTATTGGTTCTTTTTTTCTTTTCATTTTCTCTAAAACAATTTTAAATGTTATAAAAAAAGTTATGACCTAAATAGTTTCTGTTCAACGCTTTTAATTTTATCTTCCATTGTTTGTTCACGATCTGTTCTGGTTCCAAGTCTTATTGTTGTAGAAATTCTTGGGGCACCCATTTGATGAACAACTTCGTGACATTTCTTCACTGCAGCCATTACATCATCCCATTCTCCTTCGATGTTTGTGCCGTACATATGCATTTCGTGTTTAAGACCCGCTTCTTTCAAAACACGCTGACAGGCTGCAATATATTCAGAAACTGATACACCGACGCCAACAGGAACAACACAAAAATCTAATAAAACTTTCATAACACCTTTACTAAATTATCTCTAAATATTTTGTGAGCAGGTTGAGATTCCGTTCCCAAAGCTTTTTCAACCTTTCTGCTTCTTTCTCTGAAGAAATTTTATTGTGCTGAACTATCAACTGAGTTTTTGCTTTCTCCTTTGGATAAAACTGGAACTCAACATTTGTTTTATCATCTATACATTTACCGCGTATTGATTTATTTTTCATTGATTTTGTAATTGTGAAATCAGGACCTTTAAGCCAGGATTTTCGCAGTGCAGGGTATTGAATTACGGAAAAAACTTTCGAAGCAGAAAACGATAGAGTCTTACTCTTGCTTATTTGGTAGCCCCTCGGAGTTTCGTGTTTTTTTCTTCTTTTAAATTCCTGCTCATATTGAACTGTAACCATTTGTGATCACCAGCCAGATAATCCGTTCTTCGTATGAAGCATTTCGGCAATGGCTTTATGCTCCATTTTTTTTGCATCTGCTTTATTAAGCAGAGCAAACCATTCAGACCAAACTTTTCCTGTGCTCTTCTTAACTGCTTCGTTACTGATTTTATTTGCCATAATAATCCTGCTGTTTTTAATATTAAATTAATGCAAGTTCTTTAAGAATCACAATTCCAACAGCTATTGTAAATACGGATGCTATTGTACTGATCAAAACTATATTGCCTGCTAGCTTGCTATTTGCCCCCATTGCCTCTGCCATAATAAAGCTGACGATGGCTGTTGGTGAAGCAAATAATACAAACATAACTCCGAGATCCAATCCTCTGAAGCCAAAATGCAAAGCTCCAAGTATTAACAATAATGGCAGCAAAATTATTTTTATTGCAGAAGAAGTGAATGCAAGTCCGGATGCTTTTCTAATATTCTTCAGATTCATAGCTCCGCCAATTCCAATTAGCGCTAATGGCAATGCAAGCTCTGCTAGAAATCCTATTGTAAGATTGATGAACGAAGGAATTTCAACTTTAAAATAAGAAAAAGGTAAACCCACAATAACGGCAATGATTAGAGGATTGAATAGAATTTCAAAAACAGTTGATTTAAGATTTAATTTTTTTTCTTTGCGCAGAGGAACAGTTAAAATTATTACGGCTAGAATATTGTAAAGCGGTAAAATGAAAGCGAGAACTAAGGCGGCTTTTCCGAGTGCATAGCTTCCAAAGAGCTTGGAAACAATTGCAAATCCAACGATAGCAAAATTGCTTCTGTATGCACCTTGCACGAACACACTGAGATTTTTTCCGTCTTTTATTAATGGAATTGAAAAAATCCAGATTAAAAAAAAGCTGATCAAAGTTGCAGCATAAATGTAGATTATTTGGTTGAAATCAATTGCTTCACTCAAATCTATTTCTGCAATGTTGATGAAAACCAGTGCGGGCAATGAAACCGAGTAAACAAATTTTGATGTTACATCAACAAAGTTT
>CAZLJI010000344.1:0-3399 GCA_964559565.1 uncultured Ignavibacteriaceae bacterium
GAATCATTTGAGGTGTCGGGAATTGGGGGAAGTAATGTCCCGGTTGTAGTCGCTGATTACAGTTCAAGAAAAATTTCTTCTCAAAAAGATCTCACTGATATTGGTTACAAATACGATGAGCTTTCCGATAAATGGTTCTTAGAAGATGCAGCCGCAGATATCATTTACCTTGGCGATCAAGATATTACTTTCGAACTTCCTGAAAATCTTAAACTAATCATTGGGTATGATGAATGGGAGAAACTTGATTCTAAAAAATTGAGGTTCCCTCTCTTTAATAAGAATAATTATTTGAGAAGAAAATCCTTTTCAGGTCAGATTAATTTTTTAGAATTAAAGTTTAATGATCTGGATGAAGAACTTCCAAACACGATTAAGAGCAATAACAAACTCGCACTTATTATTAACACAGATAATGAACATGGCATGGCTGAACAGCGGAGACTTTTTCTTGAGTTAATAAATCAAGGGATTAAAAATCCTGTTATCATCAAAAGAGATTACAAAGAGATTTCACTTGATGAAGTCCGTCTTTATTCTTCAACCGATTTTGGGGCACTACTTATTGATGGGTTTGGAGATGGCATCTGGCTTACAGCCGAAATAGAAAAACCAGACTATGAAAAAACCAGTAAGCTAACTTTCATAAAAGAATCAAAAGAAAAATTTATCAACAGAACTCTCTTTGGAATACTTCAAGCGACAAGAACAAGAATATCAAAAACAGAATACATTGCCTGCCCATCCTGCGGAAGAACACTTTTTGATCTTCAGGAAACGACAGAGATGATTAGAAAACGTACCGAGCATCTCAAAGGTGTAAAGATTGCAATAATGGGTTGCATCGTGAATGGTCCCGGTGAGATGGCTGATGCCGATTATGGATATGTAGGAAGTGGTGTTGATAAGATTACCTTATACAGAGGAAAAGATATTATTAAGAGAAGTGTTCCCTCCTCTCAGGCTGTTGATGAGTTGATTAACTTGATCAGAGAGGACGGAAATTGGTCAGAAGCAGCTGGAAACGACATTTATTGAGCATTTCTCCAAGTTGTTACTTAGAACTTTTTCAGTTATATTTTGACACTTAAAATGAGACCAAAAAGAAAGAAAATCTTAAAATACCTTGCCATTGTTGAAATAAGGGATTGCAAAATCCCGGGGTAGATAAAAATTAGGGAAATGCACTTCAAAAAGAGAAGTGCATTTTTTTTTGAAATGACTGGAAAAGAGATAATTAAATATCTGGAGGAATGGGCACCGAAAGGAATTGCCTGGGACAAAGATAATGTTGGACTACAGGTTGGTGACCCAGAGATTAAAATCAGAAACATTTTACTTAGTCTTGATCTGAAAGAAGAAGTAATTGAAAGTGCACTAAAAGAAAATTGTAATTTGATCATCACACACCATCCATTCTTATACTACCCAATAAAAAATCTTGACTTCTCAAAAAATTTAAGAGCTAAAATGATTGAGAAGCTGATCAGCAATAACATTACTCTATACTCTGCTCACACAAATCTGGATTTTACGAAGCACGGTGTTAGTTATCAGCTTGCAAAAAGATTATCACTAAAGAACATAATATTTTTAAAAAACCTTCCCGATAAACAGATAAAGCTTGCAGTGTTTGTTCCTGAGTCACACGTTGACAAAGTTGCTGAAGCAATTCATCAATCGGGTGGTGGAATAATTGGTGAGTATTCTCATTGTAGCTTTAGAAGCACAGGAACAGGAACATTTAAAGGATCAAATGAAAGCAATCCCTCACTTGGGAAAAAAGGCAAGGTTGAATTTGTTGAAGAGGTACGTCTTGAGGTACTTGTTGATGAATGGAAGTTGAACCAGATAATCAGAGCAATGAAGAATGTTCATCCGTATGAAGAAGTTGCTTATGATATTTTTCCGTTGAAAAATCAAAATATCAATTACGGCATTGGAGCTATTGGTGAACTTTCTGATTCAATGGATACGAATGACTTTCTTGCTTTTGTTTCGTCCAAATTAAAAACTTCAACATTACGGTATACAAATAGTAAAAAGAAAAAAATAAAAACCGTAGCCGTTTGCGGCGGATCTTGTGGTGATCTTGTCGATGAAGCTATCAAACAAAATGTTGATGCATTTGTTACAGCCGATTTAAAATATCACACATTTCAGGATGCTGAAGGGAAAATATTATTAATTGATGCCGGACACTATGAAACGGAAGCACCGATCCTCGAGGAAATCAAGAGACGTCTGGAATCATTTCTAAATGGAAATAGAAAAATTAAAATATTAAAGTATAAGGGTTCTACTAACCCGATAGTTTTTTATAACAAATCAGGAGCCAATTAAAATTGTATAACAGATTAAAAATTCTTTATCAGCTGCAAAAAATAGATGATCAATTAGACGAACTCGAAGAGCTTCGGGGCGATCTCCCAAATATGGTAAGAGAGCTTGAAGAAAAAATTAAAAGTTTCATCGGAGATGTCGAGGCAAAGGAAAAAGAGCAGAAAGATTCTTTGAAGAAGAGAGAGGAAAATGAAGATGAAATCGAAAAGCTCAAAGAGAACCAGAAAAAATTTAAGGCACAGCTTTACCAGGTAAGAAATAATAAAGAGTACGATGCTCTTACCAAAGAAATAGATCACACCGAGGAACATGTAAATAAGCTCGAGGCTGAAAATAATTCACTTGCAGATCGAAGCAAGGTTCTTACTCAGGAAATTGAGGAGATAAATCCCAGACTTGATGAATTTAAAACCGAGCTTAAAGAAAAAGAAGCTGATCTTAAAGAGATTATAAAGGCAAATGAAAGAGAAGAATCAAAGCTTCTGGAAGAAAGAAAGAAGTTCGAGAGTGAAGTTAAGAAAAACGATCTTTCAGCTTATATGAGGATAAGAAAAGCCAAAAAAGGCTTAGCTGTGGCTACTATCAAGCGGTCAGCTTGTTCCGGATGTCATAATATTGTGCCCTCTCAGAGGCAGCTTGAGATTCGAAGGAATAACCGTCTTTTCTTCTGCGAATATTGTGGAAGAATTCTGGTTTCTTCTGAAATTGCAGAAGACGCAGATAAATAATCGGATTGAGTGATGCAAGCTCTACTGATTTCTGGCAATCAATTTTGTATATTTGTCTCAGTTAATTAATAATAAGGGTTCGGTAATAATTTCGGATTCTTTAATTGTTTAAAAAAGTTTTGAAGAAAAATAAAACAGTTCAGTCCGGGCAATCGCTCACTTTATTTAATTTCAGTGGGAGGAAAGTCCGAGCTTCATAGAACAGGGTGCCGGGTAACACCCGGAGTCCCGAATTTCGGGATATTGACAGTGCCACAGAAAATAAACTTCCTCGTGAGATTATTATTTCACGGTTGAAAGAGATTTTTTAAAGTTTATCTCACGGGGT
>CAZLJI010000345.1:0-3393 GCA_964559565.1 uncultured Ignavibacteriaceae bacterium
ATTTTGCCTACTGCCTATTGCATATTGCCTACTGGTAAAAGCCAGGAGACCTGCCGTAAGTGTAACTTAATCAACCTTCGCGAGAATCCCGCAAATGGGATAAAGAGGTTAGTTTAACGATGGTCTTCTATTCATCAATCGTTTTCTTTCAACTTTTAACCCGCGAAGTTACTTTTTCAGCCAGAGGCTGATGAGCTTGTGGCTCATAACATTTCATTACAGGAGTAACTTCTATGGTAAAAATAAATTTCATCATTCTCTATGCTGTATTTCTATTATCAGCAAACCTTTTTGCACAGGGAAATATTGTGCATAAAACCGATTCATCAGGATATTACAAATTAACAGATGTCGTAATATCAGCAACTAAAACTCCAACAAGTACACTCGAGCTTGCAAACTCAATTTCAATTATTGATTCATCAGAAATTTCAAACAAAAATTCATTCTACGCATTTGATGTTTTAAAGAATGAATACGGACTAAGCTATACCCAGCAGGGAAACAAAACAGGTGTATCAAATATTTATATGCGTGGAGCAAATTCATCTCATACTCTTGTGCTAATCGACGGCGTTGAAGTAAATCTGCCAAACGATATATCGAACTTATATAATTTTTTCAGTCTGCCTGTTGACAACATAAGCCGGATTGAAGTGCTTCGTGGACCACAAAGTACACTTTACGGATCTGATGCTTTAGCTGGTGTAATAAACATTGTCAGCGTTCGCGGAACAGGAAATCCAATGTTCAGCTTTAATGGCGAAGGTGGAAGCTACAACACATTAAGAGGAACTTTATCCTCGCAAGGTGCAATAGAAAAATTTAATTACTCAATTGCACTCAGCAGAATAAAAAGTGATGGTTATTCAGAAGCTTCTGAGAATTATGGCAACACTGAAAGAGATGGAAGTGAAATAAATAATATCAGCTCGGTTTTAGGTTACAATATCTCAGATAATCTTAATCTGGAACTTGTAGCAAGATTTAATAATTCTAAATTAGATCTGGATCAATCAGCTGGTTCACCTGAATTTTGGGATGATCCAACTTATGTTGCAGACCAGGAAGAATTTTATATTCGGGGACAAGGCAGCTTAGCTTTGATGGATGGAAGCTGGAATCAGAAATTTGGAGCTATATTTTTCAGAAATGTAAGAAATTATTCATACGATACCTCAGCATTTAGCATTTTTTACCCCGAATATGTATATGATTATTCTTGGAGTAATTATGATGGAAGGAAATATAAATTTGACTGGCAGAGTAACTATATAATCAACAAATCAAACTTGGTAACGCTGGGATCAGAATTTGAGCAAGAGGAGACATCCTCTCAATATTATGCGCAAAACTATATCCCTGATCCTAACTACCCTGATTATTCAAGTGTCTTCTCAGAAAAATCTGTGAATACATTTGGAATTTATCTGCAGGAACAAGTAAATCATAACGAAAGTTTCTTTGGAACAATAGGAATTAGGTATGATTATCACAATCAGTTCGGATCAGCGTTTACTTTTCGGATAGCACCTGCGTATATTTTTTGGTCAATAGGAACAAAACTAAAAGCCACGGTCGGAACCGGGTTTAAAGCTCCATCACTTTTTAATCTCTACGACCCTGCTTACGGAAATCCTGATCTCAATCCCGAAAAAAGTTTTGGCTGGGATGCCGGAATTGAACAATTCTTATGGAGGGAAAAGATTTCAATCGGGGCAAATTATTTTTATATCAAGTTTACTGAAATGTTTGGCTCTGATTCAAATTTAAAAACAATAAACATTAAGAAAGCAGTTACTCAGGGAATTGAATTTTTTATTAAAGCAGGATTGTTAACTGATTTGGATGTGAAAGCTAATTACACATATACGAACGCAAAAGATAAAAGTGAAAACACAACCGACTACAATACAAAGCTTGTACGAAGACCAGAGCATAAAGGCGGACTTTTCATTAGTTATTCTTTCACTGAATCCACAAATGCAAATGTAGAATTGATTTACGTAGGTAACAGGGACGACATGGATTATTCAACCTTTTCAAGAATTGAACTGCAAGACTATCTTCTTATAAACCTTGCTGCTTACTATGATATATTTTCGTTTTTAAGATTACAGGGCAGAGTTGAAAATCTTCTGGATAAACAGTATGAAGAAGTCTATGGCTTTGGAACAGCTGGATTTTCTGTTTACGGTGGGATTAGTCTAAAGTTAGAGTAAGAGTAATTAATAATAATTCGAAGAAAAATCAGTTTCAAATTTTAATTTTGAATTTTTAATTAATAAACCTTTATCTTTGAGCAATTATAAACTGAAAATATTTTCAAAAAAATTTTAGAAAGGATAAGAACATGAACAAAATAACTCCAAAATTTTGGATACTCACTTTGATGATATTTGCGGCAGCATTTGTAAGACTGCTTCCTCATCCGCCAAACTTTGCACCGATAGCAGCGATGGCTTTATTTGGTGGGGCTTACTTTAATAAAAAATGGGCAGCATTTCTGGTTCCGATTGCAGCAATGTTTATCACAGATTTAATTCTTGGCTTCCACGAAACTATGTGGGCAGTCTATTTAAGCTTTGCAATAATTGTTGTTCTTGGAATGACAATGCTAAAGGAGAAGAAAGTGGGTAATATTTTTTTTGCGTCTGTAATTTCTTCGGTCAGCTTTTTTATCATAACAAACTTTGGCATCTGGATTTCAACCGGATATTATGAAAAAACCGGCTCCGGATTAGCAGCTTGCTATACCGCAGCAATCCCATTCTTCCATCAGACGCTGTTAAGTGATTTATTTTTCGTTGGAATTTTGTTCGGAGCTTATCATTTGATAAAACAGAAATTGCCACAATTGGCTGAAATAAAAGCTTAAAAATCAGGCGGCGGTTATGCCGCCTTTCTTTTTCTCAATGAACTACAAACCTTTACTAATTGATTTCGATGGAGTTTTGAAAATTGGTAATTCACCTGCGCCCGATGTGAAGGAGTTTCTTAATTTCATCCAGCAAAATAAAATCCCTGCTTGCATACTCAGCAATTCTACATTAAGGACGGGAGATCTGGTAAAAGAGTTCTTCACTTCTTACAATATCGAATTAAGTATTCCAACAATGACTGCTTTCGATGCAACGCTTTCATTCGTGAGAAAGAATTATAAAAAAGTTCAGGTTTACTGCCGCGATTATTTAATCCATCACTTTAAAGAAATGATTGATACCAAAAACCCTGAAGCAATCGTTATCGGAGATATTGAAGATAAATGGAATTATCAGATAGTCAACGACATCTTCAAAAAAGTTATTGCGGGTGCTGATCTGGTTGCGATGCACAAAAACAAATACTGGAATCCACACGGTGAACTCCTGATTGATGCAGGAGCTTTCATCA
>CAZLJI010000346.1:0-3380 GCA_964559565.1 uncultured Ignavibacteriaceae bacterium
GAAAGGTGATCCTCGTGAACCGGTGACAATGGAAGATCTTGATAATAAGTTTGAAGGATTATCATCACAGCTATTTGTAGCCGGCAGAAGAAAAGAAATCAAGGATGCAATCTTCAAAGCTGAATTGATGACCGCAAGAGAGTTTATGAAGAAAATGATTGTTTAACATTTTGTCTTTGCGAGTCATCCTGAGCTTGTTGAAGGATGGCGAAGCAATCCATTATTAAATATAGATTACTTCGCTTCGCTCGTAATGACATCTTAAAATGGAAAAAATTATGAAACAAAATTCGAAGAAATCGTCCGCAGGTAAACGCGGTGATACAGTTCGCTCTGATTGCTACTTTGAAATCGAGTTTCAGCCAGAGGCTGATCAACCTAAGGCTGAAAAAAAATCCGGAGGAATTAAACTCAGCTTGAAAAGCAAAGTTGAATCAATGTACGGTGATTCAATTAAGGAAATGATTCTAGATATGTCCAAATTCTTCGGACTGAAGGATGCTAAGATTTTGTGTGAAGATTATGGTGCACTTCCATTCGTTATGGCTGCAAGATTTGAGCTTGCGGTTAAAAGATTATTTCCTCAAGCAAAGAAAGAATATCTTTTCCCAATCATTGAACAAAATCTTTATTCTACTAAAAAAGATCAATTGAGAAGAAGCAGACTTTACTTGCCAGGTAATGAACCAAGGTTTTTTGTAAATGCCGGACTTCATTCTCCGGATGGAATAATCCTTGATCTGGAGGACAGTGTTGCTCCAACTGAAAAAGATGCTGCGCAACTTCTTGTACGTAATGCCCTTCGCTCGGTTGACTTTTACGGTGCAGAGCGAATGGTCCGAATTAATCAGCTTCCAAAAGGTCTGGATGATTTGAAATACATCATCCCACATAATGTAAATGTTATCCTTGTTCCAAAGTGCGAATCGTCAGAACAGATTCATCAACTTGAAAAAGAAGTTGAGAAGCTGAAAAAGAAATTCAAAATAACAACTGAAATTTATTTTATGCCGATAGTTGAAAGCGCACTGGGTGTTATCAAAGCTTATGAAATTGCAAGTGCTTCAAAAAATAATTGTGCTCTCGCAATTGGATTGGAAGATTACACGGCAGATATTGGGACTCAGCGAACAAATGAAGGTCGTGAAAGTATTTTTGCCAGACAGATGTTGGTCAATGCTGCAAAAGCTGCAGACATACAGGCAATAGATACTGTGTTCTCTGATGTTGCTGATATGGAAGCACTCCGACAAAGTGTAATCGAAGCAAAATCTCTTGGATTTGAAGGGAAAGGTTGCATTCATCCACGACAAATAAAAGTTGTTCACGAAGCCTTTGCACCAACATCTGAAGAAATTGAAAAAGCGAAGAAAATAGTGTTAGCATTTGAAGAAGCTGAGAAAAATGGATTAGGCGTTATTTCACTTGGCAGTAAAATGATCGATCCGCCGGTTGTTAAACGTGCACAAAGAACCGTCAATCTTGCATTGTTGAATAATCAAATCAGCAAAGATTGGAGAAAGAAATGAAAATAGTAAAAAACACAGCAGGCAGATTAGTCCCAACAGAAGTAAACGGACAACTTCAAATTCCATTTAAGGGAGTTGATAAATACAAACCATCTGGAATAAAAGCGAAACCTCAAATCCGCACTTGCATTGATTATCCTTCTGACGGAAATAAGGTGGTTAAAGATTTGAAGACTGCATTAAAAAATGCAGGCCTCAAAGATGGAATGACAATCTCTACTCATCATCATTTGCGAAATGGAGATGCAGTCACGAATCTTTTGTTTGATACAGTTAAGGAAATGGGAATAAAAAATATTCGCTGGTTCCCTTCTGCTTCTTTTCCGGTACACTCATATTTGATAAAGTATCTAGAGGATGGAACGATACATCACATTGAAGGAAGTATGAATGGACCACTTGGCAAATTTACTTCAGAAGGAAAGATGAAAGGCATTGGAGTTCTTCGTTCACACGGAGGAAGATATCAATCAATTCAGGATGGAGAGGTACATATTGATATTGCTGTCATACTTGCACCAACTGCTGATCCTTTCGGTAATGCAACAGGAGATCGGGGAAAATCTGCGTGTGGTCTGATTGGTTTTGCACTTGGAGATTCTGAATATGCTGATAGAGTTATAATCGTTACAGATAACCTTGTTCCCTTCCCTTGCGTACCATGGCAGATTCAAGGCAATAATGTTGATTTTGTTGTGGAAGTTGAATCGCTCGGTGATCCATCAAAAATAGTTTCAGGAACTACAGAAGTAACAAAATCTCCTGACCGTTTACTTATTGCAGAATATGTCGCTGATTTTATTGAAGCAGCCGGAATTATGAAACATGGATTTTCATTACAGGCTGGTGCTGGCGGAACAAATCTCGCATTTGTTCTTTTCTTAAAAGAAAAAATGAAAGCAAAAGGTGTTAAAGCAAGATTTATGCGTGGCGGAAGTACAAAGTATCTTGTTGAATTGCTTGAAGAAGGTTTGACAGATTATATTCTTGACGGGCAAACTTTTGACCTTGAAGGTGTTAGAAGCATGAGAGAAAATGCAAATCACGTTAACACATCTCCGTTTACCAGTTACAACTTTCACGGTAAAGGAAATTTTGCTTCTATGGTTGATGTCGCTGTGCTCGGTGCAACCGAAGTCGATGTCAATTTCAATGCAAATGTTGTGACTCATTCAGATGGATATTTACTTCACGGTATCGGCGGCTGGCAGAATTGTCTTTATTCCAAATGTACAATACTTGCAATACCTTCATTCAGAGATCGCATTCCGGTTATTGTTGATAATGTTACTACACTCTGTGGACCAGGTGAGTTGATTGATGTTATCATTACTGAAAGAGGAATCGCAATCAATCCAAAAAGAAAAGATTTACTGAGAGCGGTCAAAGATTCAGGACTTCCAATAAAAGATATTAAGCAAATCAAAAAAGAAGTTGACGAAATTTGCGGCGGCACTCCTGCTAAACCAAAAGTGAATAAAGAAAAAGTTGTTGCAATTGTTAAATGGGTTGACGGGACAGTACTGGATTCGGTCTTTGAAATAACCAAATGAATACAGGAATAGCATTTGGTGCTGGAGGTGCCCGTGGAATAGCTCATATATTAATGATTGAAGCACTTGAAGAACTGGGAGTCAAACCTTCAATTATTTCCGGTTCAAGTATCGGCGCTGTTGTCGGAGCATTTTATGCTGCCGGATTTGACAGTAAGCAAATGAGAGAAATACTGATCCAGCTTATCTATCCTAAAAGTGATTCTGTTTTCACCTTCCTTCTTAAGTCAGATATTGTAAAATTGTTTACGATGTTTGATCCTCAATTCATCAAATCCGGATTTATAAAGGGCGAGAA
>CAZLJI010000347.1:0-3375 GCA_964559565.1 uncultured Ignavibacteriaceae bacterium
AAAGCACTTGCTTGAACTAAATGAGCACAATGAGAATGAAGATTCCGATGAAATTCTTATGATGCTTTTGGAAGGAAAATCCGCAGCATTGATTTCTGATTGCGGAACTCCATTGTTCTCTGACCCCGGACATTTGCTTGTTGATCACTGCATACAAAATAAAATTGATGTTGTTCCCATTCCCGGCGTAAGCTCTTTGCTTACTGCTTTGGTCGGCAGTGGAACGGACTTTGAAAAATTCTATTACTACGGCTGGCTTTCTCCTAAAAAAGATATCCGCAGGAAACAGTTGCTCGACCTGAAGAAACGTAAAGAAACAATTGTCCTGATGGATACTCCTTATCGCCTAAAAACCTTGATGGAAGATATTGTAAAAATTCTCGGAGCGAATATTCCCTGCGTTCTTGCTTTTGAGCTTACAAAGGAAAAAGAAAAATTTTATCGGGGAAATGCCGGCAATATTTTAAGTCACGTTGAGAAGGACAGTCTTAAAGGGGAGTTTGTGTTAGTTCTAAAGAATAATTAATACAATGCTTGGATTTTAACAGAGAAAATTTTGAATTAGTCTGGAAAAGTGATGAAGGAAATAGTTATACTTTTAATCGTATTGGCAGCGATAAATCTAGTTGCCCAGGAAGAAAAAAAAATAGAATTATCAATAGGAAGCAAATTATTATTTCCAATTTCAGATGAGTGGGATGGTGATTATCTTGTTGGAGTTTCAACAGGTTTAGGATTTGTTCTTTCTCACCAAACGATATTAAGCGGCTCAATTGCATACCTTCCTTACATTTCAAATGAAGATTCTCCTGAAAATTGGACATCGTTACTGGGATTAACTGTAGAGATAAAACGTGTTTTTCCTTCGCGGGACAGTAGTTTTAATGCATATTTACAGTTAGAAGCAGGTTTATTTATACCAATTGCTGACGGTTATATTTATTCACCTTTTCCGGAACTGTGTGGAAGTGTAGGTGTTGAATTTTTAATAAGTAAAAATGCTTTTCTGTTTATTGATGCAGGGTATATGTTTGGAATAGGCGCAGATATTCAGCAACTTATTTCAGGTAACGTGGGTGTTAACTTTAGAATTTAATTTTCTAATATCGAAATGCATATAAAAACATACCTGCAAATCTTCTTTATGTTGAGTCCAGCATTAATGCAAGCCGCATCGATTGATTCAATTTTAACTGAAAATTCCGAAAGTGAAGATTGGTTAAAAGTCAGATATTCTGATAACGATACTTTTTGGGGATTTTCTCTTGGTTATTTTCCTATTTGGGAAGAATATTTCTCGAGCTCGGGTGTATCCGGGACATTTTATTCTGAAAGTACAATTTCAAAACTATTTAAACTTGGCTGGTCATTGCAATTGAATATGACGGTTGAAGGTGGTGGTGGATATTTATCCATCAATGGTTACTTGAGTCACCCGATAAAAATGGAAAATCATACTTTATTAATTAAAGGGGGTGCAGGAATAGCTACAATAATTTATCCATCTTTAGTTGGTTTCCTTGGGGTTGAATACCTGCTCTGGGAATTTGTGGGGACTGCCATCTCAGTATCAATATCAGAATGTATTCCTGGATTCCAAATGTTTATGCCACCTGTAATTTCAGTTGGAATTCTTTTCTAGCTTATTCAAAAAAATTAAAGATAGATTTAAGCCAAGTTGAGAAGTAAAACCTAAAGGGGGAGTTTGTGTTGGTAATCAACAATGGAGAAATGACTGACAAACTATTTGTAGGAATAATTATATCTAAATAAAATCATCGCTGTTGTATAAAGTATAAATTACCAAAACTTCATAGATAAATGAGATGAAAAAAATAATTTTAATGCTGCTAGTCCTTTTACCAACAAACTTGATCGCCCAAAATGCAAAAAAATTAGAACTATCTCTTGGGGGTGAATTTTTATTCCCAGTTAATACTGATTCGGATGAAGGTTATTTGATTGGAGGTTCAGCAGGGGTTGGCTATATTATGTCACCAATTGTTGTATTCAGTGGCTCGGTTGGGTATTATCAATTTAGTTCTAATTATAGTGAAATTTTACAAGAAGAACCCGGTTCAGTATTAAGTATATCAATGAGAGTAAAACGTTTCATTTTTCAGGGATCGAGTCTTCTCAAACCATATTTACGTTTAGATGTGGGTTTCTTATTTCCATTAAGTGAGTCTACATCTCCGATTTACCCGGAAATTTGTGGAGGGATGGGACTTGAATTCTTTATAGACACTGATGCCTTTATTTTTATTGATGCAGGATATTTAGTACTAACTGTAGGAGATTGGCAAAAATTTATTTCGAGTAGAATCGGAATGAATTTACATATTTAATTCTAACTTATTGGATTTTCCCAGTCTTACTAATTTTTAATACTTAACCAGCAAAGCTACATTCTCAATATGGTAAGTATGCGGGAACATATCTACCGGTCTTATCTTAATTAATTTATAACCGCCATCAACAAATAGTTTAATATCTCTCACCTGTGTTGAAGGATTGCAGCTTACGTAAACAATTTTTTCGGGACTCAATTCCAATACATCTTTCACCGTTGTGCTATGCATTCCTCCCCGCGGCGGATCGAGAATAACAACATCCGGCCTCGGAAGTACGTTTGTAAAAGCTAAAAATGATTTGTAAAGGTCTGCCTGCACGAACGTTACATTTTCTATTTTATTTATCTCAAGATTTTCTTTTGCATCGTAGATTGATGATTCAACAGATTCAAAACCATAAACTTCTTTTGCAAATTCTGAGACATAGATTGCAATTGTTCCTGCACCGGAATAAAGATCGTAAATAACTTCATCACCTTTCAATTCAGCATACTCTAAAGCTGTGCTGTATAATTTTTCAGCCTGAATTGTATTCGTCTGAAAGAAAGAGTTTGCACTTATTCTGAATTTGTAATTCCCGATTCGATCATAAATATATCCGCTGCCGTGGTAAACTATCTCATAATCACCAACAGCGATTGATGCTTTCTTTTTGCTAATGTTGTTTACAACAGTTGTTATTTCGGAAAATTTACTAGTAACTGCTGCAGCAAATTCTTTCATCAACAGCTCGTTCTCTTCAAACGTAACTAAGTTTAGCATTACATCTTTTGTCTTTTGTGCCTGACGGATTATCATATTGCGCAAATAGCCGGAATGTGTTTTAGTGCTGTAAATAGTTGCGTGTCTCTTCTTAAAGAATTCTCTTGTAAAATTCAGAATGTGTGAGCTTAATTCAGACTGCAGAAAGCATTCTTCAATATCAAGTATTTTTTCAAAGTTATTCGGAACGTGAAGCCCGAGAAAGAAACCTTTCTTAGATACTGATTCATCATCTAAGTCTGTCAGCCATTGTAAGTCA
>CAZLJI010000348.1:0-3370 GCA_964559565.1 uncultured Ignavibacteriaceae bacterium
ATTTTAATCAATCTGTTTGTTACAGAATTGACTGCATAGGCAAATGACAAGTCTACTCCAAAATCACCGGCCCAAATATATTCTGTTAGCGGAGTGATTGGATTAAGTATTTGAGGAACTCCCAGATCAAATTGTATGTAATTTCCTGCTTGTGTATTGGTTGAGAAAGCGTCTGTTCCAAACAATACCGGGTTTTCAATTGACTGATATTCATAAAGTGGTTTAAATTTTATTTCAGAAGGTGGTGGACCTCCTGTTGAAGGTAATGGTACGTAATCCTCACCCTTTACTGGTTTACTCCAATCAAACTTAGGTTGAATTGTAACGGGTAATTCCTTCCCGTTTTGTAATCTTAATTTGGCTGCAGTGGTGGTCGGATCCTGCTCAAATATGTTCCAGACCAATCCTTGCTCACCAAGATTATTTATTGTAATTATATCCGAATCGTTACCGCCTTCAGAAACACTAAAAGTCAATGAAGATGGAGAAACAGTTATATCTGGTGGTAATGCCGGAGGTCCAATCAGAAAATTTAAGATTCTAGTCATCAATTCATTTTTAGTGTTAGGATTTGATCCGTCTGTCAGATAAGCAAGTGCATAAGAAAAGCAGAATGTTTTTTGTTCAAAAGCACCCGAATTTTGTACTGCTACATCTCCGTATGCAGATTCAATAAAAGCAGATTTTCCTGTCGATGGTACATAAATATCTATAAAACCATTATTTAGTTGTGTAGAAGCTGAAAACAGCATGCCTTCTGTCAATGAGCCTACTTGCCCTTGCAAACCGTCCATTATATTTGTTCCTCCATCAGAACCATCTCCAAGTCCAAATAAATCATGTAAAGGTACATTCACCCCCTGATCAAACTCCAAAGCATCGTTACCTTCAAGATACACTCTGCCACCAGCCTCCAAATATTCTTGAACAAGAGACGCTTTACCTTCATCAAAAGCAACATTACCGGGATACATTCCAAAACAGAGAAATACTGCTTCATAGCCGATCAGACTCGCGGGAAATGCAGAAGTATGATCGACAGTATAACTCAATCCTGTTAAGAAATTTTTTATATATGTGCCGCTAAAATCCTGACCTCCAAGAACTCCGTCCCAAACCAGAAATTGACTTGGATCCAATGATATTTTTTCATAGTATACAGTTGGATCTTTACGTGGAGCTCCACCGATAAGATCATCACGGTTATCTGACCATACTACATGGAATGCATTTGGTGATGCTGTAACTGATGCATGATTGTAATCACCCATATATACACCATTAACCACTGCATCACGACCAAATTCAGGTAAAGAAGCAACATCACTTATTGCAAAACTTGGATCGAACGATATATTACTGCCAGAGATAGTACCAATCCGTCCGTAGTATCTAAACAAATTATTATTTGCGGGATCATCCTGTCGGCTGTAATAAAAAATACCAAGTTTATTTCCATCCGGAGTGACTGCTATAGTCGGCATCCATTGATCATTAATTGTTGCATCATCATTCACTCGGGCAGCAGAGCTCCAGTTAGCTCCGCCATTTGTAGAACTAACCATAAAGACATCGCCTTTATCCGAACCTGCGGCATCATTAGCGAAAGTAACATAGATGTGACCACTGACTGGATTTACAGCTGCATGTGGAAATTGGTTAGAACGAAAACCGGTATAAGTTGCAGTTCCTTGCCTGAGTCCTGTTAAACCAAGATCACCATTAACTCCGCCAACTAAGCCGCTGGCAACAGTAATTGTAGATCCAAATGTAACACCAAGGTCGGTAGATTTACGCATCTTAATTGTTTGAGTTGCTGCCTCGTACCAAAAAGCATAAACTGAATGATCAGGACCCACTGCGACGAATGCCCCCTGGACATTTCCCCCAGAAGCTGAAGCAACCAGGGTGCCAGTGGTAGGACCGAAAGTAGCGCCGTTATCGAGTGATCGGAACATATAAATCCCAGGCGATGCACTCCCAAATCGACGTGAGATCAGATAAACGTTCCCATTCCCGGAGCCTGCAAAGTTATCCACAACCATCCACTGTTTATCTTCAGATGATCCTCCCGGGGTTCCAACTACTGGAGCCGACCAGGTTACACCATTATCGTCTGAACGAAATACCTGGATCGTAGAGACGTTAAATCCAAGCGTTGAAAAATAAATCCGACCCGTTGCTTCATTTCTGGCAAATACCGGATCGCCTGCATCACCCCCAGCATTTGTTGGTAAGGTGCCACCATCAGTAAAGGTTAGTCCACCGTCAATCGAACGAGAAAAACCGGTGAATTTGCTTGCACCATTATTAGAACCAGAATCATTAAATCCTATTAAAACGTTATTACCGAAAGCCAAAATACTGGTTTCACTTTGGGTAAAATAAGCTGTGCCGGTTGCACCTGTATTATTATTAACCAAAACATCCGAAGCATTTATTACATTCAAAGGAAATTCGTTTGATTCAGCCGGTGGTGCTTGCATACCCTGATTTAAACCTGAAACAAATTCCCTGAAAGAGAATTCTTTCTTACCGAACTTCTGTTCTAAAAGCGTTCGTTTGGCTCCGGAAAGCTGTTGGAAGAGTTCATCGTTGTCATATAGTTGACGTTCAGAGCCTTCCTGTGCATAAAGCTCAGGGGAACCCCGGTAAAGAAAAAAATATAAAGTAACAATAAGAATAGTGGAAAGAAAAGATCTCATTTGATAGCCTCCTTAGATGAAATAATTAGTTAAATTAATTTACTGCTTAAAAATTTTGTCAATAAACAGAATCATACTATTGAATATTCAGGTTATGGAATCCAACATCCTCTCTTTTTTCCTGAGATTTTCTAAGTTTGTTTTGTATGATAAATGTTACTGTTACGCCCATACTTAGATAGTATCAATTTACAGAAAAAAAGGTGAATTAAACAAATAAATAATATTGTGTAATCGAAACAATGTTTACTAACATTTATTGATGAAGAAGATGATAAAAGTGGATAAAGATTATCAATATATATAATGATTCAAGTATAAACTTAGACAGATGCAAAATCAATTAGAAAGTATTTTTTGAAATTTGAAGAAATTTGAGCTAATTATCTAAGATTGACCTGCTAGTACTAATTACCCTTACTAATCTTGATTCCTTTTAGATTGGTAAATAAAAATATATTGTTAACCATACAATAATTGAAGAAAGCATAATAGAAATCTAAATTATCTGATTTTATAAATTGTTTGGTTGAATATATGCTATTATTAGTATGCCCTTAAATATTTCTGCCAATCAGATAGAATCCTTTTTCACTACCTGTTATTTATTACTTTAACAAAAGCATCTTTTTCGTATCAATAAAATTTCCAGCTCTCATCTGATA
>CAZLJI010000349.1:0-3370 GCA_964559565.1 uncultured Ignavibacteriaceae bacterium
AAGTCAGAGAAGCTCAGTTGCCTCTGAAAATGTTGATGCAACAAATGTGGTTTCTTCAGTGTTGAAACTTGCAGGTGCTGAAATTTCTTATGGAGATGGATATCCAGGATGGAAACCGGATATTAGTTCTGATATTCTGAAGGTTTTCAAATCAACATTCAATCAAATGTATGGTAAAGAACCTCACGTTACTGCCATACACGCAGGACTGGAAACCGGGATCATCAAAGAAAAATATCCCGAGATGGAAATGATTTCATTCGGACCAACAATGTTTGGTGTTCACTCACCGGATGAGAAATTACAAATCTCAACTGTCCCTGAGTTTTACAAGCAGCTTGTTAATGTTCTGAAAAATATTCCATCAAAAAATTAATTCAATTTTTTCCGGAGTGAGCAAACAGGCGTACTCCGGAATTATTTTTTTAAATCATTTCTTCTTCATCAAGAGTAAATATGGAATCAAACCCGGTAAGTCAAATTAAAGAGCCAACTCCGATCTATCGCTGGTCAGTTTTAGTATTCGTAAGTCTTGCGATGTTTGGGAACTATTATGTCTACGACAGCATTGCACCAATCTTCGATTTACTTTCATCTCAACTAAACTATAATGATCAGCAATTAGGACTTCTTTATACAGTATACAGTATAGCTGCAATCATAGTTTTGCTTATAGGCGGTTTCATAATTGATAAATTCGGTACGAAGAAATCAATTTTAGTATTTGCTTTAATTTGCTTATTTGCTGCTTTCGTTACAGCATTCTCAAGTGAATTTTATGTAATGATGACAGGGCGTTTTATTCTTGGTATTGGAGCAGAACCATTAATTGTTGCAGTTACAACTGCATTGGCAAAGTGGTTTAAAGGAAAGACACTGAGTCTTGCCTTTGGATTGAACCTGACAATTGCAAGACTCGGATCTTGGTCGGCTGATTTATCCCCCGGTTGGGCTCGTCCGTTTTATGAGAACTGGCAGGATCCACTTTGGCTGGCGACTGCGATAGCTGGAATTTCTGTCGCGGGTGCAATTCTTTATTGGGCTATGGAGAGTTCTGCTGAAAGGAAATACGATTTAGGTTCTGCCGGTGAAACAGATAAATTTGAATTGAAGGGATTGTATTCATTCAGCAAATCCTATTGGTATATCGTTGCTCTGTGTGTTGTTTTTTACTCAACTGTTTTTCCATTCCGTGCATTTGCAATTTATTATTTTCAGCAGGCACATGGATTAGAAAGAGATGCAGCAGGAATACTAAACAGTCTTCTGCCGCTTTCAGCAATGATTGCTACTCCACTATTTGGTTTATGGGTTGATAAAGTAGGTAAAAGATCAGTTTTTATGATGGTAGGGACAGTTATCCTTTTTCCGTTATTTCTCGTGGTAACATATTTACCTCCGGGAGATTTAATTTCGGTTACTATACCATTCATCGGCAACGGTAATATTCCACTCACTTTACTAATAGTCATGGTTCTTCTCGGAATTTCATTTTCAATGATTCCAGCAGTCATGTGGCCTTCAGTTGCATATATAGTTGAACAAAAGAGATTAGGATCGGGATATTCTTTGATGACTCTCTGCCAGCAAATTGGTATGGCAGCAATTCCCTGGCTTATCGGATTTCTCAATGATGCATTTTCTGCCGGGCCCGAAAATCCCGCTGGATACACGCCAGGTATGTGGGTATTTACAGCGCTCGCTTCATTGGGTTTATTCTTCTCATTTATGTTATGGAAAACCGAAACGGGTCCCAATGCTCATGGCTTGGAAGAAGGAATGAAAAAGTAGTGCGTCTTCAAGTGATGAATTGATTATAATTCATCAAGAAAATATCTATGCTTAAATACTTTAAAATATTTTTTATTCTAATCAGTATCTCAGCATTCGCTGAAGCTCAAACGTTCGGATTCGGATGTCTCGGATTTGTTGGTGGTTATGGAGGATTTACTTACCAGGAATATAGCCCGACCGGGTTAAATGAATTTATTGTCTACAATAATGAACTGGAAAGTACAATTAAGCCGGTTGACGAGTATCATTCATCAACGGGTTACAGAGTCGGGCTAAATTTCTTCAGAGGTACTTTTGAAAATAAAATTATCGTTACAGTAAAAGCATTTTATCAGTATCTGAGTAATAAAAAGAAAGGTACTATCGGAGTTGGTGTTGATGATGATAATTATTCAATTGATCTAAGTATTAAAAACTGGTCTATTGGATTCGACGTGGGCTGGGAATTTACAAAAGTAGTTAGCTGGAAAATTCTTGATGGTTCACTTAACTTTAACAATGTTACGCTTACACAAACAACTGACTTACCAGGAGAAACTATAGTTAATAAGTATGAGAGCGAGACAGGTGTTTTTGGCTACTCCTTGGGCACCGGCGTTATTGTGGCTATTATTAAAGATTACATCAGTGTCGAAGGACTTGCAGGTTATACTTATTTAGTGATTGATGATGTGTACAAAGAAAATGATGAACCTTTTTTAGGTACGAACTATAACTCAAAATTTATTGAATCCGGTGGCTTCTCCGCCGTGATTCAACTAAATGTTGGCTTCCCACTTTTATAAAATGGTATTCCTGTAAAAGCAGGAATCTGGAGGATTGATAAATGAAAAAAATAACAAAACTCGATACTGCTTCACAGATTGCAATCCGTGATTGTATGGGTGCAAAAAAAGGCGAAAAAATTCTTGTTATTACAGATGAATTGAAAAGAGAAATTGGTCTGTCGCTCCACGAAAATGCAGTCAGATTAGGATATCATTCACTCCTCATTGAAATGAAATCCGGAAAAATAAATGGTGAAGAACCTTCTGCAGAAGTTGCAGAGCTGATGCAAAAGTTTGATGTAGTTTTTTGTCCCACAGCAAAATCATTAACTCATACAAATGCAAGAAGAGCTGCCTCAGCAAAAGGTGTACGTATTGCCACATTTCCCGGAATTACAAAGGATGTTATGATTCGCGGAATGAATGCAGATTATAAATCTATTTCAAAAAGAACTATCAGGCTTAAAGAAATTTTAGAAACCGGAAGTGAGATAAGAGTATCTGCACCTGCGGGAACAGATATTTCCTTCAGCATTAAAGGAAGAGCTGCTTATGCAAGTAAAGGACTATTCCACGCAAAAGGTGAAAGCGGAAATCTTCCAACTGGCGAAGCATTTTTAGCTCCCGTTGAAGGAACATCAAACGGAGTTTTTGTTACGGATGGATCTTTTGCAGGATTAGGATTAATAAAAAATGTCAACATCAGGATTGAGGTTGAAAATGGTTACGCAACAAAAATTACTGGCGGAGTGCTGGCAAAAAAACTTAAGCAGCAGCTGGATGCCGTTGGAAAAGAAGCGAGGAATATT
>CAZLJI010000350.1:0-3352 GCA_964559565.1 uncultured Ignavibacteriaceae bacterium
AATGCCAATCACTTCTAAAGTCAGGACATAAAAATGATGATCTAATTAAAGACTTGTTTTCTTCATCAGATGCGTTTTGAGTAAATACATTAAATTTTACCCCACAATTTGAATCAAGAATAGTTGCAAACTCTTGCGCCCACCAAGGTCCCTGTTCATAAAGCATACCAACATAATTTAAACTGTGATTGCTAGGATTAAATTTTACCGGGTTGTTTTCATCAATTTCGTGAGGAAGAAGGTCCGTTCCCCAAGTTTGATAAAGAGTCCTGGTTGTTCCGTCCCAGTATGCCAGTTCATCAACTTTTTCGTGTATTTCTAGACTAGGAAGATAATTTCCTAATTGTAATACGTTTTCGTAAGGTACGCCAGCCTCGATAAATCTTTTAATATCAATGTGATGAGTAATGTATTTACAATCTTTTCGTAAAGGCATCCCACCCATTACAGAATTTTCAGTAAAGAAAACAGAATCTGAAAAATCGTGTTGATTTAAATCGTCTCTGCTATCAATCCAAAAAACATCGTGTCCTAGGTATTGAAAGGTCTTATAGTATGAACTATGGATGTAACTATGTGTATGCTCGTGGAGCTTATGCCCCCAAATAAAGATTTTCATAGTCTAATTGTTTCTAGATGCTAACATTTATCCACTTAACAACGGGTCAAAATTGGCTCCACCAGTCGGCATTTTTTATGTCCATCCGACAAGGACGCTTTATTTAGAGAGGATCTGGATGAGCTTATGGATTTCCATTACTCCAAAAAATCCAGACATCAGAAGAACATCCCATAACTTATAATGAATCGCAAATGGAATAGTAAAAAGACCACCGATGTATTTGATGATTATTCCTGTGCCTAAATCAAAATTAAGAAGAACAAAGTAGCCGATCAGTAAAATTACATTTCCTAAGTATCGTAGGATGGTTGTGGTTTCCATTTAATGGTTTGGATGATTTGTTATTTATTGTAGAGTTACTTGCATCATAAAGGTCTTCGCCTTGATGTATTCTTTCAAGTATTGAGGACAGTTTGGGTTTTGTGCTACGCCGTAACGAACAACCCCCGATTTATAATCCGCCAGCTTTTCAAGTAGATGGACTGGGCAATTTGGGTTTTCCGCTAATGATAAGCGATCTGTGAATAGCAGTCCAATGTCTTCTAACAGATTCTTGAAGTCCTTTTTGGTCTTGGAGGCCCATCGTTTCATAGGACGGGTCGAGAAATAGGCACGCATTGTCTAGTTGTGTGGTGGTCGGTTCACTGAAAAAGCAATCTACAATTTCTGGTTCCATAATTAAGCAGGAATGTCGAGTTTAAGTTCTTCATTGATTAGGGAAAGAAGGTATTCATAATCAGCCTCAATCTCATTATAAAATTGAATTCCTTGGGATTCAAAATATTTTTTAACTTTTTTATGGAGTTTGGGATAATCAATCGGTAGAATAACCTCTCGAATTACCGCTCGGTTTAATGTGTATAGATCCTTACGAAACTTAGATTCAAATGATTTGGTGGTCATTGTTAGTTGAAATTTTGTCTATTTAGAAAGCAAGTGAATAATGTCCATTTGTTTTGGACGATGTTATTGTAGCACAGGTTTAATGAGATTTTGGAATTATGAGGACAGATTTTAAAGTGGCCTAAAGAGTTTTTCGACTGCTCGTTTACTACCAGTGTTTTGTGTTAGGGAAGAAACTATTTCTTTCTGCCAGACACATTCAAAGTCATCTGGTGCATTATATTCACTAATGAAAACCGTGTGCCCATTTTATGTTACTTAGAATAACCAACAGGCTCACCTGGAATCGAACCAGGGACATTCGCTTAGAAGGCGAAGGTTATGTCCGCTTAACTATGAGCCCAAGCGGTTGTTCTAAGAAGGCAGTTGCTCTATCCAGCTGAGCTACGGAGGCAAGTGACTTTACCTTACATAATTTTCCATTGCTTGGGCTAATTCTTTAATTTGTTGGAATGTTGGATAAGATGCGTCAATCTTTTTTGCTTCTTTTGTGTAATAGGCATCAACAAGAAAATCTTTAGCAATTTTTAGAATTTCGAGTCTAATCTGAGATTCGGTCATAAGTAATTTTTAACTTTGCGTAATAGGTTTCAGATTATGAAACCAACTCCCCGAGTAGGGCACGATCCTACAACATTCGTGTTAACAGCACGACGCTCTACCAATTGAGCTATCGGGGATTAAGTACAAGCCGAGGGTATCGAACCCTCCCAAAGCCGCTAATCTGGCGGAAAGAGCTTATAGTGCCCCTCTGAAAACCTGTTATGACTGGCATTTAATCATCTAGGTCTTCTTCGGGGTCATAAGGCTCTTGCAATAAAGAGTCTACTTTCATTCTTAAGACTCTTTCGTAAAGCAAGTCATAATTTGGTTGATCGTCTTCTTCCATAATTTAATTACAAATTATTTTTATTAAGAGTGGAATCAAGTGGGTCGTGGCCGGTTGAAAGAATTGAAACAGCTCGCCGGTAGAACATTGAATCAGTTTTACCAGCGGCTTCTAAGGCATCTTTTACTTTTTGCCAATTCTCTTTGATGTGATCGTTCATCGTACTTCAAACTCTAGCTTACGAACTCCCCTCTTACGTCTGGCCTCTTGATCTGCCAATTCAGATGGTGAGAACAAGCTATTGTAGTTTCTTTGATTCTGAGCCGACAGTATGACCACCTGACTCATATCAACAGCAGAAACCTTATCGTTTCTGATAGATGTTAAATTAGGACATCCACAAGTACCAGACTTTACGACTTCACGATTACAACATTTACATAGGATTCTTATCGTATCCATAAAAATAATCCATTTGGGTTGGATTATTTAGTCCGGCGCCCGAGACTCGAACTCGGAAGGGCTAGGCCCGGCAGATTTTGAGTCTGCTGTGGTTACCAATTTCACCAGCACCGGAATAACTAGATGGTTTGGTTTCTTATGGAGAAAGATAATAATTGCTGAACCATCTAAAGGAGAAACCAGGACTCGAACCTGGGACACACGGTTTTATGATTTAATTATTGCAGAAACATCTTAAACAAGATGCCCGTTTTTCCGTTGCTCTATCCAGCTGAGCTATTTCCCCATTGACAAGATGAGTTTGTAATCGTCAAATTACAAATTTAAATTTGGATACGAAATAATGCGGACTCATCTTAAACTAGGTGATCTTTTTTCCAGCTGAGGGGTAATTTGCTGAATCACCTAAATCATAACCTTTTAACTAGATGGACTTGTGTTTTCCCGAAAAACGTGAATATTGCTGATCCATCTAAAAGAAACTATTCAATTAAGGCTTGAATCAACGGTTGATACCGCTCGGAATAGATTGTTTC
>CAZLJI010000351.1:0-3332 GCA_964559565.1 uncultured Ignavibacteriaceae bacterium
GTTGGCACCTGAACTTGTTGGTGCAATCGCAGTGTCGGCTTATTCCTATATGGCATTGGTTCCCGTTATTCAGCCGCCCATTATGAAATTTCTTACCAACGACAAGGAACGAAGGATTAGAATGAAACCTCCGCGCTCAGTTTCAAAAACAGAAAAAGTCCTATTCCCTATCGTTGGATTAGTTCTGACATCATTCCTCACACCGAGTGCTCTTCCACTACTCGGTATGCTTTTCTTTGGAAATATTCTTAAAGAGAGCGGCGTTACAAAACGGCTCGCTGACACTGCAAAAGGTCCACTAATAGACATTGTTACAATTCTAATAGGTATAACTGTTGGTGCATCTACGCAAGCAACAACTTTTCTCACAGCCCAATCAGTTGGAATTTTTGCATTAGGTGCGCTTTCTTTTATGATCGCTACTTTTGGCGGAGTAATGTTTGCAAAGGTTATGAATTTATTCCTTAGTGAAGAAAATAAAATTAATCCATTGATTGGTAACGCTGGCGTATCAGCCGTTCCTGATAGCGCAAGGGTTTCACAGATAATTGGACTTCAGTACGATAAGACAAATCATCTGCTTATGCACGCGATGGCACCGAATGTAGCTGGTGTTATCGGATCTGCAGTTGCGGCTGGTATTTTGATGTCCTTTTTACTTTAAGAGAACTCTGGATAATTAATAATTGTCATATTGAGCGAAGCGAAATATCTCAATTCTATTTTGAATAGAGACTCTTCACGGAGTTTATCCTGCTAAATATCATGGTTCAGAGTGACCTAATAGTGTTTTTCAGAGATTTCTTTAAAATAATAGAACACGGATTTATTTAATATGTTCAAAGTCCGATGTCCAATGTCTGGAGTCAGAAGTTTTTTATTTTGATGTTTTGAGATATTTAATTAGACCACCAATCAAACCGTGGATCTTTTTAATTTCTGAGTAGATATTATCAAATTCAGCATCTGAAATATATTTTTGATCTGATGCAACATAAAGTAAAGATTGAACTTCAGTTGCCGAGCGATATGCATAATTTAAAAAATTGATAAATGATTTATCCGACCTGCTATCAAATCCTTCAGCAATATTTGCTAAAATTGATACTGATGCTCGTTGAATCTGATCTTTCAGACCGTAATCTTTGCTAAACTTTTCTTTCTTTGTAATCGAGTAAATTTTATTTGCTAGTTCCCGTGCAACTTTCCAAGAATCTAAATCTTCAAATCTCTCAATTTTCATATTATATATAAATTATAGTGGTTAATAATTATAATAACTGACATTGTACCTATGATATTGAACTATGGAGCCTGGACTTATGACTTTGGACTTTTCTTACGTTTTCGCTTCAGGGCGGGAATAGTAGTAGTAATATTTATAATAGGAACCGTAACCAGATTTGTAAGAGAAATTATTTAGTACAGTGCCGAGGAACTGAGTATTCTCCCTTCTTATAAGCTCTACAGATCTTTCCATCATTTCAATTTCGGTATTCTCTGAAGACACAACAAGAATAGTTCCATCAACCATACTTGTAAGGATTTCACTATCAGTTACAGCTATGACCGGAGGAGAATCAATAATAATAAGATCAAATTGATCGCGCAATTTCTTGAGAAAAGTCCTCATCTCCTGTGAATCAAGCATCTCCGCCGGATTGGGAGGAATTGTTCCCGATAAAATTATGCTGAGATTTGGGATTTCTGATTTAATTAATACTTCATCAAGTTTAGCATTTCCAATCAGATGATCAATTAAACCTGGAACTTTATCCCTGTTAAATAATTTATGAACAGAAGGTTTGCGCAGATCGCAGTCGATCAACAGAACTTTCTTTTTTGAAGTTGCAAAACTACCGGCGAGGTTAACTGCAATCGTTGTTTTACCTTCCTGTGGTGCTGATGAAGTAATTAATATTGATTTAAGGCTTTCAGTATTAATTCTTGAAAATTGTATTCTCGTTCGCAATGCCCTGAATGCTTCACTTGGTATTGAATCCGGCAACTTATCAACTACAAACTGTACAGAATGATCTCCTGCCATAATATTTTCAAATGGAGGTATCCACGCTAATACATTTATTTTACGTTTCTCAATATCATCCGGAGACTTTACAGTATCATCAAAATAATTTTTTACGAAAACATAACCTACAGCCAGGCCGGCACCAAGCAGCAATCCAATTATTACAATCAATGTACGATTTGGTTTAGCCGGTCTTAAAGGAATACGGGCTTCATCTATAATCAAAACATTCCCCGGTTGAGATTGTTCATTTATAATTGCTTCCTGATATCTTTGTTCAATCATCAGGTAAAGTTTTTCTAAAGCCTCTGAATTCCTTTTAAGTCTTGCAAGCTCGATTGCATTCTTCGGAAGCTTCATGAAGCGAGCTTCATAGCCCTGAACAATCTTATCCAGCTCTTTAATTGAAGTCTCAAGTGATTGATTTCTAACTTCCTCTGCGATAATCTTTTGAGTTAATTCCTTTACTTCCTCAGGACTGCTTGCGAATATGCCAGCTTTTAATACTTCCAGTTCTTTATCAAGCTGTTTTCTTAATTCATTAATCTTTCTATCATATTCCTGAATCATTGGTGATTCTTCAGTTAAGCCATCTTTCCTGGAAATAGCAACCTGCTTATTCACTTCAAGCTTGGCAATTTCTTCCTGAATAGCAGTTATATATTTCTGTGAGGTAAGACTGGTGAGATAGTCAGCCATTCTTGGATTTTGCGCCTTCAATTCCTTTCTGAGACTTTCGAGTACTTTGTTGGAAGCCATCAGATCAACCTGTGTCGCACTCTTCTGAGCTTCGAATTGAGATAGAACACTTATGAGTGTTGAAGCTCTTTCATCGAGAGCAATAAGCCCTCCTCTTTCCTGGAAAGCCCTTAATGTTTCTTCAGCTGAATTCAAATCATCATATTTTTCTTTTCTCTGCTCATCCAGAAAATTTGTAACTAATGTAAGCTGATTTCTGTTTTGATCAAGGTTCAGATTTTTATATTGCTGAGAATATACATTTGCAATAAGTGTAGCTTCAAAGGGTGAGGGAGAAAGAGCACTAATTTCAATTATATCAAGTCCCCTTTTCTGATCAATTGCTACATCGCTTAAAGACATCGCAAGAGCATCAGAGGATTTTACATTGTTTTCAGATTTAATTTCACTTTCCTTTTTATCCTTAAGAATAAAATATCTGGACTTATCAGTATCTCGGTAGAAACTATCAATCAATGTAACTGCAACCATTTGTCTTGCTGTAAACGATCGCATAATTTCAATTTCATTTTTGCGGGTTAGAATTGTTAATCTAATTGTGTTT
>CAZLJI010000352.1:0-3330 GCA_964559565.1 uncultured Ignavibacteriaceae bacterium
GTTGAAGTAAGCACCAGCACAATACCAAATATTAGTGCAACGGCTAAAACTATAAGTACGGGAATATAATCTTCTATCATGCTTAAAATTACGATTTAATTGGGTGTAAAATTATCCAAAATATGGGGTATTATCAAAGCAATGATTTATAAATTTTGTGACTGGAACACCCTTGGTATCTATTCAATCTTAATTGCAATTTGCAGATAATTATTAATTGCACCTACAAATTCATAATTCAATTTATAAGCCGAAACAATTTCAATAAAAGCTTTAAACTCATGAGTCGGCACACCGAACTCGTCAAATATTATGATATCATTTTCTTTGAGAAATGGAATCAACCTTGTTAATACAAATAGAGTTGATGAATACAGATCCGCATCCATATGAATTACTTTTCTTTGATTTGATTTGTAATTCGATAAAAAACCGGGAAGTGAATCCTGAAATAATCCTTTTACAAAAGTAACTCTCGTATCATCAATTCTGGGAGTGGATCCTTGAGTGTCGTAATGACTTTTTTTCATAACGCCAAAATCTTCAGGCAGACCAGTAAAGACATCAAATCCGTAAAATCTGGATTCAGGATTTTTGATTTTTTCAACCCACCACTTGATTGCTATACCGCTTGCAACTCCAAATTCAAGATAGTCTATTGCCTCATCTTTAATTTCTTCATTGATGACAAATTGATGCAATTGAAATCTATTTTTGTATTTCACTTTCTTATTATAAAAATCATTAAATCTACCTTTGGGAGTTTTGGAAATCCAATCAGATAATTTTGATATGTAGATAATGTTCAGTAATAATCCTTCGAATGGTTTGAAAAAAATGTGGAGCTTCAATCTGGAGAACAGTGCTTTTATTTTTCTTATCAGATAAAGTTTAATGTTCATATTAAATATTGGTGATATTTTTAAATAATTTACTCGTGCATCACTCTATACAGCACTGAAGGAGGATTATTAAAATAAACGACAACTTCTAAACCCGGATGGTTGTTTTTGGGATCTATCAGGAATTGAAACTCCCTTCGCAAGCCTGCTTCTACTGTTCCAAAATAAAGATAGTCAATCCGGCTTTCCCTGAGTTTTGAGATCAACTCCTCGTAAGAATCAGCCATTGGCAAAAGCTTAAAATCCATATCAAGATAGTATGCAACATGGGCCTTCCGTGCTGCGACTGTCTTTCCTTGCATTTCAGGGGATACATTTTCTTGATACCAGTCTCTTAACACAAGAAGTTCTGTTGGACCGGAATTAATATTTCTGCTGCTGAAAGAATATGACTTTGCAAAAGTAAATGCGATGATTCCCACCATCAACAAGTAACTGAATTTAACAGGGATAAATTTTTTCAGTTTAAATTTTTCAATAAAAAATGGCTGAACAGCGACTGCAGCATAAAACGGGATAAGAAACAAAGAGAACCTCTCACTATAAAAAACCACGAGTAAGAGTGCGAAGAAAAATATATTAACTAAATAGTAACCAGTCTCCTGCTCCTTCCAGCTTTTAAATGGATTTGAGATGATTAGCAGAAACAATCCGAGGACAACAAATACACCAAGCTGCCAGCCAATTAATTTTTCCATATCATTTACAAAATGATCAGCAATGTTTGCAACGACAGTTGAAAAGAATAAGCCTATATCCTTAAATACTACTTCATTCAATGAAGTAATCTTGCTGCTTTCAGTAAACCAGAAATCATCCCAGCTTATCTTTCCTTTTCCATAAACTTCGAAGGCAATGTTTTTATAATTCTCATTGTAGAAGAACGAACCTTTTTCACTAAGGCAATAAAATCCCCACGGAGAAAATGTTAACACGAAAACTACCGCAAAGACTAATGAAGCTTTAAGCCGATTACTCCAGCTTATCCTCCAGGAATTCACAAAAAGAATTACGAAAATAAAACTTGCTAAAAAGATTCCGTTGTATCTTGTCAGGTAAGAAAGACCACCAAAGAATGCTGCCAATATCAAATTTTTATAACTCAATTCTTTATTCTTAAAAAAGAAAAAGAGAGTCAATGCTGCCAAAGCACTAAAAAACATATCAGTTCCGGCGCTGTAAGAATATTGAATGAACACCGGATTAACAGCGAGAATAACGGTAACAAAAAATGAAACTACCGGCGAAAATATTTTTTTCAGCAGCTCGAAAGTAATATATACCAAAACAGATGCTGAAAGTACAGCTATGAATATTCCTGCATGAAAAAAATCTCCAATGATGAATCCAAATATTCCGAGAACTATCGGATAAAGTGGTCCTCTAAACGCATCCATGGGAATTTCACCAGAAAGAAATTTCTTCGCACTTGGTACGTATCCCCAGAAAAAGTCCGTTTCAATTCCATAATCTCCGACAGTATGAAAAATAAAACTAATCAAGCCGACAACTACAAAATAAAAAACTGCTATTAACAATCCTGTATATTTACCGGATATATAGTTTTCAAAAATCGATGAGACCGATTTTTTGTTAGGAACTAATTGATTGATTTCTTTCTTTTTCTTTTGGGATCGTGATTTTGACATTGAAGATATTAGTTATAGTTGTTATCAATAAGAAAAATATTGATTGATAATATAAGTAATTTTATTCATTAGCTGAATCTGATTCATGCTCCAAGTCTATTTAATAAATGATTAAAGTTATCACGAATAAGTTTTTGTATTTTATAGCTCCACCGGAAGTGCTTATTTTTAATTCAAGCAATTATCAAATAATTCCTGACTCGTTTGAAATCAAGAGCAAAAAAAAAATTTTCATTTATTCTACTGGCAATGATTGTCATTTGCAGCCAGAAATTCTTTGCACAATCCACACCTGACTCAACTTTATATTTCATACCTGTCAGTTCACTTAACCGGTTATTTTCAAATTTCGATAAGCAATTGAATACATACTATCTGAATACAGGAATAGACTTGTACGGTTCATTTTCTAAGTTTGAGTATAGGGTGAATCAGAATTATCGCTCCACTTTAATTCAAACCAATCAGAATACAATCCGTGATGAAGAATACTTTTTCGCATTAGGCAAGTACAAATTAAGTAATGGATGGAAACAGGGAATCGCAATTAGCAGCAACATTGTTTCTGATGACAGACAACTTGGAATTAACGAGGTAACAATTTATCAGGCAGTTACATTAAGCGAACTGTATTTTATCAGAGGTTTGACTGTAACCCCTTATGGTGGCTACTCTGACAATAGACAGGTGAATGAAATAGATATAGGTCCAATCTACGGTTTAGATGGCAAACTCAATTATCTAAACCCAGTTGATTTCGATATTAATTCAGCACTAAG
>CAZLJI010000353.1:0-3319 GCA_964559565.1 uncultured Ignavibacteriaceae bacterium
TTCACAATCTATTAAAGAATCGGCTCCAGTCTGGATCTCAGAAAATGAGATAATGATTTTTTATACGAATGAAACAAGAGATACTATCTTCTCAACAAAAAGCAACAATAGAGGATCAAGTTGGAATCAACCGAAAGTAGTTAAAGCTATTAATGGACTTTTTTACCTCAGTGCTGTTTTGACTGGAATTAAAAGTTCTTCTGGAAGATTGTTTTTAGGGTGGTCAATATTTGATGATTCGATGAAATTAATTTATTCGGATGATGATGGAGAAAACTGGTCTACCCCGATTAGTATTCTTGGAGGCGGTGGAATTCCTGCTCTTCAAAAAAAATCCTCGCTACTAAATTTAACTGAGTTAGATGATGGCAAACTTTGTCTAAGTTTTCTTAGCCAGGGTGAAGATATCAGTTATTTCAAATTCAGTACTGATATGGGAATAAGCTGGAGTGAGGAAGCTTTTCAATTTCCCGGAGAAACCGGTTTTGAAATATGGGGACTGGCCATCATATCTATTGATGCGAATAAACTTCTCGCGGTTTTTGAAAATCATGAAAATGCTTTTAGAACCGGAATTTATTCCAGGATCAGTACTGACAATGGAATCAGTTGGGGAGAACTCAGAGTAGTTGCTGATGAAATACATCATGAACAAATCCCGGAGGTTACGAAAACAGTTGAGGGTAAAATTATTGTAGTCTATCATAGAGACAATATTGATATTGAATATGATGATGGCTATATGGATTTTTATTTCAAATACAGTCAGGACAATGGCAGTTCATGGTCGGAGGAAAATCAATTTACCAGGTACGCTGGCCACGACTCTAATATAAATTTGTCCACATTGCAGAATAGTACGTTTATTTCTTTTGCAACAGAACGTTACTCAACTAACATTTCTGGTATAACTACTTATCAGATAGTATTTGGGATCCTGGAAGAATCTTTAGATTTATTTACACCGCCAAAAATTCAATACACATCTGCACCTCCGGAACTAATTGATGAAAACAATAATACTTTTGTATTCCGTGCTAAAGTGTTTGACGACGAAGCTGTTTCTAAAGTGTTTGCTGCTATGGAAGATTCAATTTATATCGGAGAGATGTTTGATGACGGGCTGCATAACGATGGTGAAGCAAATGATTCAGTTTATGGAAATACATTCCCGATAATTTACCCCCGTTATCTAAATGGTTATCGCATGGATGTTAATAAGCTGAACTTGCCTTTTGATAACAAGGGTATTATAGCAGATGTTAATGTTTACTTCGGGCAAAAAGCAGTTGTAATAGCTGATGATGCAAATTCAAATCAATCAGTTTATTATACAGAAGTACAAATTGGCGCCGGCAGTTCAGGAGTATATGATGGAGGAAGTTTTCTATTTTCATCTGGATTTTTTCTTTCAGGATATGCTAATGGAAGTCTCTATGCAAACGGAGTTGCGAGTGGTGCTCTGGTAGAAGATTATTTACCGGGCACAGTAGGAAGCTTACCAAATGATCCGATTAATGTAATGTTCGTTGTTAATAAAAACGATCCACCATTTAGTATTAGCTGGCAGAAATGGGGTGATGCAGTTTCTCTCGGTGCGGAATTTTATGATGGAGATAAAGACAGTATTTATAATCCGGTTGATAAAAACTTGAATAGAACCTGGGATTCGAATGAGGATATGCCGTTGCTTATAGGTGATGAGACAGCATGGTGTGTATTTAATGATGGACTTCCTTCGTTTGTAAGAAGATGGCAATCAGAACCACAGGGAATAGAAGTAAGACAAACACTTTTTGCAACTAATGATACCAATTTAGAAAATGTAATTTATATTCGTTATTCAATTCTGAATACAGGTGATGTAGCGGAAGTAATGGATTCAGTTTACTTTGGTGTCTGGGAGGATGCTGACGTTGGTGATGCGACGGATGATGTTGTAGGCTGCGATACTTTGCTTCAATCGGGATTTTGTTATGCTAACACACCTGATTGGGTTTACGGTGATAATCCACCTTCGTTTTTTACCTCGCTACTTCAAGGACCGGTTATTGAAACAAATCATAATTCTGATACAGCTATAATAAACTATGGTCAGATAATTGGGACAGAAAAAATGGCTGGAAAGAAAAATTTAGATATCAGTTCTCACGTTTTTATGATTGGCGGAGATCCAACTTTAAATGATCCAGGCTCAGTTACGATTGCCAGGAATTATCTTCTTGGTAAAAACAGGGTCGGTCAATTTGCAGATCCTTGTACTTGGGCTTATGGTGAAGTTCGTGGTGAAGTGGATTGTAATCAAGTCAATCCTGTTTTCTGGGTGTCTGGTGATCCGGTAAATAATGTCGGATGGATTAGCACACAAAATCGTGACGTAAGAAATTTAGTCAGTGTTGGTCCATTTAAACTGGAAAGAGATAAACCACAGGAAATAATTATTGCGTATGTAATTGGAAGAGGAACAGATTACTTTAACTCAATCACAGTCGCAAGAGAAAATGTTCAAAGAGCAATTCAGGAATATCAGAGCAACTTTGCTTCAATGACTTATACGGCTCCTCCACCAGAACCAATTAATAATTATATGCTTCATCAGAACTACCCAAACCCATTCAATCCAACAACAACAATAAGATACGAACTTCCACAGGATGGTGTGGTGACGATTGAAGTGTTCGACATTCTGGGACAAAAAGTAAAAACAGTATTAAGTGAGTTTAAGAGTGTTGGCAGGTATGAAGTTACACTTACCTCAAATGGATTAGCGAGCGGAGTGTACATTTATCAACTGCGAATCAACGAATTCATCACCAGTAAAAAAATGGTGTTAATAAAATAACAGGAGGATAAAATGAAAAATTTAATTTTTCTTTTCATCATTGTTGCTACGACAAATATTTTCTCACAATATAATCGTTTTACGTTTTTTGATTACGATACTTTGAACATCAACAACATCATACTGATGAGTTCTAATGTTGGAAACAGTGATGGTTATGGTGGTTTTTGGGAACTATTGAGTGCTGATTACTGGGATCAAACTATTATCTACGATCACGGTCCTTGGATAATCGGAAAAATTGGAAGTGACACCGTCTTTTCACTTTCGCAGTGGTTTTCCAGTTATTCACCCGGTCCAATAATTAACGGGCAGGCTGCAATGTTGATTCACCCCAAAGATTCACTTAAGTACAGAAGTTATAAGATAACACGTGGAGACGATAATTCTAATCCTGACTATGCTGAATGGGCAGTAAAGTTAGGTGCGCCGATTGACAATGAAGGGAAACCACTCATTCGCGGTGACCAAAATTTA
>CAZLJI010000354.1:0-3315 GCA_964559565.1 uncultured Ignavibacteriaceae bacterium
ATTTAAAGACTTCAATATTTTTAAATATATAACAATTAAAAATATAATAATTTTAAAATGTCAAATTTTGTTCAGGTTCCACCAAATATTATTGGGGAAAAGAAAAGCAAACAAAAATTAACAAAATCAAAAAATATTGTGGAACCTATTAATGATATTTTAATTGATGAAAATGAAATAGAACCACAAAATAATAGTGATATTAATAAACAAAATTCTTTTAATACTAAATATTTTGTTTTAATTATTATTTTGGGCGAGTCACCGACTCGCCCTTACATTTTCCGTCTTTCGTCTTACTTCAACAACAACATCTTCTTTACTGCTGTGTATTCACCAGCCTTAAGTTGATAGAAATAAACGCCGCTTGGTAAATTCGTAGAGTTGAACTCAACTTCATAACTGCCTGATGGTTTTTCTTCATTCACCAAGGTTGCAATTTCATTACCAAGGATATCGTAAACTTTCAACGAAATCATTTGTAGAGCGGAGGCAAGCCTCTTCTCTACGCTTGGAATAGTATATTTTATTTTTGTCGAAAGATTAAATGGATTCGGATAGTTCTGCATAAGTGCAAAATATTCGGGAATGAGACTCTTATTATTTTCACTTTCAACTTCTACAATAAGGATGTTTGATTCAATCCATTGAGGATCACCCTGATCTGGATTAAGTGAATTACCAAGTGTTGAATTATTTGCAAAGAAAGATAAATCTTCTGAAGTCTGTCCGACACCTTCATCCAGTCTCCAATAACCAACCAGTCCACTATCGGGTGATGAATAATATTCTGAAGTAAGAATAGTATTCATAGTACTTTGAATCTGTGATTGTGTGCGAGCAACTTCCCAAATTCTTACTTCATCTATTTTTCCATTGAAAACTCTTCCGGGAAATCCGGGTGATTCACCAATAAATAAATTTTCACTTACAGCATTAGCTATATTTAATCCCGGACGATTTGCTTCCACTACTGCTATCCCATCCACATAAATTTTCATCTTTGTTCCATCGTAAGTTGCAGCAACGTGATGCCAATTATTTAGCTGAACTGAATTCGCAGGAGAATTTATTTCCTGCCAGGTTCCTGTTCCAAGATTAAAATTAATAATTCCATTACCACCGCATCGAATCATGTATCCGGCATCAATTCCACCCTGATCTTTTACAATAACACTTCCAGCAAATGGTTGACTTTTAAATTCAGTTACATTTATCCATGCTTCAAGCGTGATTTTGTTTCCTGTAATTTGTAGTGAACTTCCATTTCCACAATCCAGAAGATCATCTAAGCCATCAAACTGAAGTGCAAATCCACTTGTGTCTGCAATTGAAGTTCCTGTTGTAAAACTCCAGACATTCCCTTCAGTTGTGTAGTATTGATTCTTTGAATCGATGCGCCAGTAGTAAGTTGTATTTGCATCGAGCAATTGGGAATGAAAATAATTTGTTGAAACATTAGTTATAAATGGTGGGGGATTGGTCACGCCGAGATATACATCACTTGATGTTGCCCCGTTACCGGGTGTCCATTCAAGAGTTACATTTCTTACAACAGAAGAATCACCATTCTCCGGTGATGGGTTGGAAGCTATTCCCGGAGGAGAAAACCATTCGAAAGAAGTTTCAGCAAAAGCTGATTCACCAAACTCACTGCCGATACTTTGTACATAAATTGTTACTGAACTATCTCCCTGCTCATATTTAACAAATGGTACGAAGTAAGCGTTATTAGTGGTTCCACCGAGATAAGTCAACGAGTTGTCCTGGTTTTTTCTGAAAACATTATAATTATAATTTTCACTGGTTGAATGATCCCACCGGAGTCTTAAAGTTACAAATCCTGGTTCATCAACTTTATTTTCAACATAAAGGTTTGTTGGCGGATTAGGCACGTCGATGGTACAGTTATAGATTCTTAATCTCCCAATTTTGATTTCGTAACCATTCCCAAAACCGCCATCAAAGAAAAGTGCTATGACTGCGATTCTTTGTCCATTGTAAGCACCCAGATCAATAGTTTTTGAATTCCAGTCGATAGTAGTTGTGCTTCCAACATCAAAATAAGTAAAAGAGGATGGGTCATTATAAAAAGCTAAGCCGACTTTCATATTTGTTGAACCGACATTTCCAGTTTTAAATGAAATATCAAGTTTTGTATCTGAAGATATAAGACAATTTGATTTGTATAATTTTATAAGGTTGTCGCTACTCAGGTCTCCTGAAATTTTCAAACAATTACCTCCATAATAGGCATCTGTAAAATCAAATTCCGGGGTCAGTTTAGTTCCACTGCTTTCAACAATCCATCTCCAGGTTGGAAGAATATCCTGAAGCGATAAATTATTCCAGCCATCAGCAGATAATTCTGGATAAGATAATTTTTCTCCATTGATATAAAAATCATATCCCTGTCCTGCACCAAAATTTGTGGCAAATGGAATTTCTATTATTGGAGTGAAGGCAGGAATATAGTTTGCAATTCCTTTCCAGTTGTTGGTTGTTGTTGTATTACTCGGATCGTGATTCCAGCCAACCCAGAAAATACTTGACTTGTTATAATAGTTTGCAAGGTCGGTGGAAGAATTATAACACCAGTCTGGTCTGTAAATTCCCAGCGAAGTAACATGAGGAAGATTATTTGGAAATAAGGCTAACCAGGTTATACTACTGTTATAGCCGTTAGCTTCAACATCAATTCCGGCAAACAATTCGAACTCACTTCTATTTAAACTTTGTGCAAGAGCTCTTGAATTATTTAATCCGGTTGCGTTCCACCAGAAGTTGAGGAACATCGTTTCAGATACAAGTGTATCACCCCACTGAAAATACCAGTCATTTAAACTGTTAAGTTGATTTTGCCAGCTGACATTTCCGTTCTCAGTCATCGCATCGTACCATTCAATTTCAAGATTAGAATTTTCCTGAAAGTAAATCATAAAATCTCTCATATTGGCCGCAGTCTGTGAATTCCCTCCTGCAGTTTCCTGATTGAGAAACCAGCCATCAAAACCATAATATTCAGCAGCTTCGATAAGTTTATCAGCCACAGGAAAAGTATTTCCAATTTTTTGTAAAAAATCATTCACCCATTGAAACTGCCCGCCATAAGCTGTTGGAGGGAAAAAAACATTCCCCAGAACTTTAACGCCATTCCTGTGTGCAGCATCGATGATAGTTGGATTGGGTGCGAGTATTATTCCTTCGCCGGCAGAGCCGCCCCAAAAAACTAATTGATCAACATACTGCCAGTAGCTGAATGTGTAAAAATTAATATTTAACGATCCTTGTGAAGGATAATCACTCGTTGGTGCA
>CAZLJI010000355.1:0-3310 GCA_964559565.1 uncultured Ignavibacteriaceae bacterium
TCCGGATTCAGGTACACTGTATTTAATGCTTGTTGATGGGTTGAACGGGTTCGGATAGTTCTGAGCTAAGTCGAATGTCAACGGACCATTTACATCAATTTCGATTTCATCTGAATATTCATAAGTTCCATTGAAGTCAACTTGTTTTAGTCTGTAGAAGTTGATTCCGTTTTCTGCAGTTACATCTGTGTAAATGTAGCTCTTAGGTTCGGTAGTAGTTCCAAAACCTTCAACAAAACCAATTGTTCTGTATTCAGAAGTTTCTGATCTTCTTTCAATTTCAAACATATGGTTGTTAACTTCGGTTGCTGTTTCCCAATTAAGTACTACCTGTCCGAGAGTATTAACATTTGCTGTAAATGATGTTAGTTCAACTGGAATTATTGGGGGCATTGCATCGCCGAAATAATAATTATCAATATACATTTCATCAGTTGCTGCTGCTCCAAAGAAATCGTTGCAAGCAAGTTGGGTAGGCTTAGTTCCATTCTGCGTAAAATTCCATGTTGCAACCTGAGTTAGATTAGCAGGAGTTGTACCTATCCAATACTCAGCTTTACGATTTGGGGCATCTAAATCTACAATTACGATAACCTGATTCCATTGTCCAACAGCCCACGTAAAGTTTACATTTGTTGTACCAGTACCACCAGCGCCTGTTGTATCTAATCTGCCTGTGCCTCCTACATCAAAATAGGAATCCATTCCCCAAGTAAAAGTAGAAGGGCGTGTAAATACATTCATGGTATTAAAGTAACCAGATTTAGTTGCTGGGATATAAAATGCGAAACTCATAAACCATTTCCCAGCTGTTTTATCACCGTGTAATCTTACAAAGTCATTGTTCTGAATTACTCTAACTGCATTTGGAGTACTAAAAGCATGGGTTGTTGAGACGATAGGATCTTCACCAGTGCCAGTGGTCCCTGTCCATGTTTCCCATTCTGTGGTTTGTGAGCATAGACTCTGACCTGCAGTATAAGAATCAAAATTGTCTGTGAAGACTGTTCCGCCACCGCCTTGAGTAACTTCAACTAAGTCTAAAAGAACTGCTGCACCATCATTTAAATTATCCGTGACGTGCTCTCTGAACGCAATATAAATATTCGAACCTGCTGGTACATAGTTACCCAGGTCATAAGAATAACTAATCCACTCATCAAGAACACCACCGACAGGCCATACGAAAGCTTGTACTATGGTTGTAAAGTTCGCGATATTTGTACCTGTAGTTGATATTCTGATATCAAGATTTTCTGCATATGAATCATTAGCAAATACACGCATCCAAAATGTTAACATATCACCGGATTGAACATTGGTGATTTGTGGTGTAATTAACCATTGATCATTTGCTGTGGCTCCTCCAGTCGTCCAGGTGCAGAAAGCTACTGCACTGCCGCCACCAGTGGGAACAGTAATAGTTCCACCTGTCCATCCTGGAATTGGCGTCGTACCATCAAGTTCTCTACTCCAACCAGTTCCTCCATCGGGATTTGCTTTCAGCCATCCTGCTGGTGGAAAAGTTGTTCCCTCAAAGCTTTCTGTAAAACCTAAAGTTGGGTTTTCAAGTTCAGGACCATAGATATATTCTGGATTATTAAAATTAGTTGGTGTTTTTGTTAAATCCTTACTCATATTCTGAGCGAATGCGAGTCCGGAAATTACAAGGAGAGAAAAAAGAATTTGAAAGATTCGCTGCATAACGGATCTCCTTTCAATTGTTAAGGAATGTTGATTTGATAGTTCAAGTTACACTAGTAACTTAAAATCTTAAGTATACGAAGAATAATAAATCTTCAGTCCCATAATACCAATATTTCTAAAGTAATTCAATGAAATAAAAAGAGTCCGACTTGCGCCGGACTCTAATATCACAAATGAAAAATGGAATTACTTGAGTAACATCATCTTCTTTGTCTGAACTGAATTTGTTGATTGCAATTTGTAGAGGTATACACCGGTTGAAAGATTTGAAGCATCAAATGTTACTTCATAGAATCCAGCCTGTGAGAATCCATCTACTAATACTGCAACTTCTTCACCAACTATGTTGAATACAGATAGTCTGATATTTCCAGATTCAGGTACGCTGTATTTAATGCTCGTTGATGGGTTGAATGGGTTCGGATAGTTCTGAGCTAAGTCAAATGTTAATGGACCTGTAACATCAACTTCAATCTCACTTGAATATTCATAAGTTCCATTGAAGTCAACTTGTTTTAGTCTATAGTAGTTGATTCCGTTTTCAGCAGTTACATCTGTATAAATGTAGCTCTTTGGTTCGGTAATTGTTCCAAAGCCTTCAACAAAACCAATTGTTCTGTATTCAGAAGTTTCTGTTCTTCTTTCAATTTCAAAACCCTGGTTGTTGACTTCGGTTGCGGTTTCCCAATTAAGAACTACCTGACCGAGTGTATTAACATTCGCAGTGAATGAGGTTAACTCAACTGGAATGTATGGTTGATCACTGAAGTAAAAATTATCAATATACATTGCATTATTAGCAGCAACTGCATTCGGCGCAAAGATATCTGACGCATCGAGCACTTTGGGAACTGGAGTTCCAAAAGTACCAAGCGTGTACTGCCAGGTATATACTGAAGTTCCATTTACCCAAAATTGAGCCAGATCAGCATCTAAATCAACTTTGAACTGAACTGCGAACCATGCATCGTGTGGATAAGTGAATGTAGCAGCACTTGCGCCACCAGCATCAATTGTTCCTGTACCGCCAGCATTAAAATATGCCTGGAAAGCCCACAACGAGCTTGCACCTGCAAAATCAGCTAGAATGTTGTAGTAACCATATTTTCCAGCTGGAATGTAAGCCATAAAATCAACGTACCAGGTACCTGCTGTTTTACCACCTAGTGGTTTTACTAAATCAACATATCTTGGTGCTACCCAATCTATCAAAGCTGATTTTGTTCCACTGAATGCATAGTTAGTTGATATCAAAGCATCTTCATTACCACAAGGAGCGTTACTCCAGGTTGTCCAGTTTGTTGGATCCTGACAAGCAACTTGCTGACCAGCTATAAAGGTTTCGAAGTCTTCGAAATATGTATTACCACTACTAACCGTAGCTAATTCATATCCAAATAATAAATCAGGTGTTCCTTGCATTAAGCCACCCAAAGTAACAAATCCTGGAACTAGCTGATCTGTTATAAACAAACCACCTGCAATACCTGAAGTCGGTTGTCCTACCCCAACATCTGATTTTACATCGTGTGTTACACCAGTGTATAATCCAGTTGTATAATTCATCTGTTGAATTAACTGTGGTGTGCCCGCTCCAGCTCCC
>CAZLJI010000356.1:0-2058 GCA_964559565.1 uncultured Ignavibacteriaceae bacterium
AAAAAAATCTTTTAATGTTTCCTCAGTTATTGGTTTACAATAGTCTTATCTATTTCTACTCTGTTACCAATACCAGCTTTATCAAAAAACTAATTTCAAAAGTTAATAGATAATGCTTTTAGACTCATTATTATTCCGTAAGCAAACTTACGAAGTTTAAATTACATTTGCGACAGCAAATCTATTTTGTAAAATTTTTACCTCTTAATCATCGTTACCTAAAATTTACATCTATTCACAAATATAATCAAACGAGCCCCGCAGAGTTGCGGGGCTCTGAATTAAATATACTTACTTTACAAAAACCATCTTTTTAGCCTGCATAAATTCACCGGCTATCATTCTATAGATATAACTTCCTGAACTCATCTGTTCACCTGCATCATTTAATCCATCCCAGTTTACAGTGTATGTTCCTCTTAATACTTCACCTGCAAACAAGGTTCTTACTTCCTGACCCAGCATATCATAGATCTTGACTGTTACGTCACTGGTCTTTGGTACCTGGAACTTAACCGCAGTACTTGGATTGAATGGATTCGGGTAGTTCTGGAATAAGATATAATCCAGTGGTAATGGAGGAGCCTCGTAAATTATGTTTACCTGAATCTTCATTACTCTCTGTTTGTCTATATCTACGAGTACGAGTTTGTCAAGTGTGATATCCTCATAATTCGAGATTGAGAACGGCATATCTGCCATAAAGTGTACACCTGGCTCGATATATTTAACTGCAAGACGATCATACATCAAAGTTCTTAGTATTTCGCCTACCTGCAGATAATAACCTTGACCGAGGTCTGTATTTATAACGAGATTGTCCGTGTTATCTACTACATTATTGAATTCCATCTGCGCACCGCGTATACCAACTTTAGAATCCAGATATACAGAGATTCCTTCGTTATTGATATAAACATTTAGTTCAGCATCTGCATCACCTTCTATCTTAGGTAATGTTGCATAGCTGCAAGGTGCAACTGGTGTTCCATCCGGATAGAATCCGGTAAGTATAATGTTCTGAATCAATGACAGATCCTGAACATTTACAAATCCGTCCGGATTTGGAGTAGCATTGCCAGGTACCCATGGAGCGATGTCAGCTCTTACGAACTCAGCTGCATCCAATGAATCTCTGCCAACGATATGATCTACTACCATTATCAAGTCAAGTATGTCTATACAACCGTCACCATTTACATCACCCAATCCTGATTTTGTATTAAGTGCCCATACTTGCAATTCATCACGTGAAGGTGTAATGTCAACCGGGAATCCTTCATATGTACTACCTTCTGCATTCTTGATAACGAATGATGATTTTACACTATCCTGTAATGCCGGCAGATTTGCAACTCTGTAGTTAACATGTAACAGATCAAAGTAACTTCCTGCTGGTAATCCATTATTCTGGTTAAGATTATAAAGCAGAACATAGACAATATCTTTTGATGCACCGTTTCCGGTTATAGGACCTCTGAATACGTTGTAATCAAGTACCCAGCTCGGATCCGCTACATCCAGACCTTTTTGTATACTCAGGAATGACAGAATTGTAGCATCATCAAGTTCCTGGTTTGTATAAAGTCTGAATTGAATTGCCTGAATTGGATCTGTGGTGGCGATCAACTGCATTCTGTCCATATATGCATAGTCTTCAACTCTATATACTATTTCGTTTTCGAAAACTATTCCTGAAACGAGAGGTGCTGCTATAGAATTACCTGTTAGTGGAACACTGTGAGGTGATCCAGCAGCATTATCTGTAAATACTAATGTTCCTGTGTATGTACCGAGAACTGCAGGTGCAGTGAATGTAACTGTGAATACCTGACTTCCACCCGGAATTATAGTTGCATTAGCTGGGGCAACTGTAAATTCAGTGGCTGCTATTGCTGCGCTTGAAATAACTAGGTTAGCGGTTCCAGTGTTCGATACGGTTACGTTCAATGGTTTTACTACACCAGTGATTACGTTACCAAAATCAAGGGAAGCTGGTGCAACGCCGAATATTGGTTCTAATATTGGTCCAGTAGCATAGACTATATTCATATATGC
>CAZLJI010000356.1:2068-3309 GCA_964559565.1 uncultured Ignavibacteriaceae bacterium
TTCCAGTAAATGGACCTAAGTTTAATAATGTACCAGTTATATTATCCACAATTGTCATCGTTGCATTTGGATGCAGATCAAAATTTATCGTAATCGGTAAACCCGGAGTACTTACCTGCCACCATAACGTATGCTGTTTGGTTCCGTTGAAAGTAAGCGGATCAGCAGCAAAACGGTAATCTTTTAATGTAGATAATGCTGGACATGTTGGCGCCAGATCAAATCTGATATCGAATACACCTGCTGGCGGAAATGGTGGAAGATCGCTTTCACCAAGTGCAGGATCGATACAATCAGTTGCTGTCGCATCTAATCCAGTTGCTAATAGAATTGTAGTTGTTCCATCTGTTCCGGTAAATGTATTTTCCAGGTCTACCAGTCCCGGGGCTGTTCCGTTACCTGATAGTGCATACACAAATGGTGAACCAACTGCATTGTGTGTGAATGTTAAATCAGCCGTATATGACCCAATTGCTGCTGGTGCAAATGTTACATCAAATACCTGGTTTGCACCCGGAAGAATTGTAACTGGGAATGCATTTGGTGCAAATGTGAACTGTGCATCTGATGAAACGATATTAGAAATTACAAGGTCTGCTGTTCCAGTGTTTGTGACAGTTGTCTGCAACATTGCGCTTGCACCAACTTCAACATTACCAAATGCTAAAGGAGCCGGAGGTGCAATTCCAAATCCGGGTTCTGCAACACCGCCTATATTTGTATAGGTCATATTTAAATAGGCTTTTGTTCCAAAAGCAGTATAAGAAGCTGGAATCACAGCAACTCCACTCCCAGTAAATGGACCCAGGTTTAATAATGTACCAGTTATGTTATCCACTATTGTCATTGAAGCGCCAGTTGGCAGATTATAAGTGAAATTAATAGATGAAACACCTGGTGTTGTTACCTGCCACCATAACAAATGTTGAACACTTCCGGAAAATGGAAATGCTGCTGCATTTCTATAATCGTTCAATGTTGATAGTGCCGGACATACTTATGGAGCCAGATCAAATCTTATATCGAATACTCCAGCCGGTGGGAATGGTGGAAGATCACTTTCACCAAGGTCAGGATCGATACAATTTTCCGCCGTCAAATCCAATCCGACAGCTAATGGAATATTTGTTGTTCCATCAGTCCCGGAAAATGGAATACTTACTGCTGCTTGTCCGAAGCTTATCGTGACATACAGCAATACAAGGGAGAGAACTGAAAATAGTTTACGCATAACGCACCCT
>CAZLJI010000357.1:0-3303 GCA_964559565.1 uncultured Ignavibacteriaceae bacterium
TCCATATTCAGTGATAGATTCACCTGCAATATCAGCTCCAATGATATTCCCAGATACGAGTAAATTGTTCATTTGATCTGTTGACGTTCCCCTAATAAATATTCCGTTACGTGTATTGTAAATATGATTTTCGATAAATGAAATATTATCATAGTCAGCTCCACCTGCATTTCCGGTGGTTAATGACCCAGTTGAACTACCGCCGAATATTCCGAAAACATTAGTAACAGTATTTGAACCGGCTTTAATGTTACAATTCCGTATCGTGATATCCGAACAACCTAATCCAGCACCAAGACTAATCAGCTGGAATGTTGCAGTTGTATTTGTGTCTTTATTATTAATAAATGTCAGGTAATTTCCTGAGCCATTGAATCGTCCATCGATTGACACACGCACCGCTTATTCGGAAAAGACCACCTTTGTAAGTTCCTGATAATGTTCTGTTAACAGCAGAGTTTGGTTTAATTGTTAATGTATAATTTCCTGCTCCTTGTTCAACCCACTGGCCAAGACTGACTGCTCCTGTTTCGCTGATATCACTAATAATTTCAGCAGTTACATTTCCAGTTACAATATTTCCATTAAACGCATTGAATAATCCATCCGATCCTGTAAGTGATTGATAGTCACCCCCGGTTCCCACTGTAACTGTTCCATTTAACATTGTAATTATGTAATAAGAATTTATATTACCGGTGAGCGGAAATGCTGCTGCAGCCAGATTTACAGATGTAGGAGGAGTATTAAAATCACCTGAATTTATTCCAACATTTACAGGGAATGCATTGTCTTGTGCAACAACAAAATATTGAATAACATCTCCCATTTGAGCTCCTGTTCCTCCAAAGAGCAATGAATAATTAATAAGGAATTCGAAAGGAGAACTTGTATTACTCGTTTCAGTGTACTTCCAACCATTTGTCGACGAGGTATTGTCAACGAAAGTATTGTTGTCAGTAGTTCTTCTGTAATATATCCTCGGTGCCGTTCCGGGTGTTACGTTTATCCCGCTTTGATCAGATATAGTCACGTTGGATAAAGTTCTGTTTGCTGTTGACGTTGTGGGATCCAACGTTGTATAGATTATTGATGGTGGAGTAATATCAATACTAATTCCATTAAATTCATCAGCTCCCATATCAGGATTTGTTACACTTCTTATTTCATTATCAATATCATTCGTGACAGCAATCGGACTTGTGACCGGGGTTCCACTACTTTCAGTTTGTGTTGGAACAGTCGTTTGAACATGAAGATCATATGGTGCCGTAGTGGTGTTAACAAAAGGTACATTTTCGGTTATCGAGCTCGTTTCTCTTGGTGCAACCCGTAACTTAAAGTCTTCAATTGTTTGGTCAAAATCAGTTCCATCAAAAAAGATTACATTGCTTGTACTTGGTGGACCAGAATAAAAACTATTATTATTTGAAATAGTTGAATAATTATCCAGGTTAACATTAACTGCACTTCTTCTGAAAGAAACTGTTTTTCCTGTGCCGCTGGCCGTTGAAAGATTTACAACAATATTATCACGCATATCTAGCGTTGCTGTTGTTGCTGTTGTGTTATTGGTGTGATGAATACCTGAAGATCCGAAATTGCCAGCTCCTGAGGCATTTAAAAATATAGTATTGTGGTATAATCCAATATTTGTATTTGCTGTAGTGCTGGTAATGTTGATACCTCTAACAGCATTGATATCTGATGAATTTGGAGCCTTGATATCAGAGATAAAATTATTATAGATGTATGTATTTATAGGTCCTGAGGGAATTAATATACCAGAAGCAACAGAACCTGAAGTACTTATTGTTGTATTATCGAAAATTTTATTTCCAAAAATATGATTGTTTGTACCAAGTGTAATGTGAATACCATTTATCGCTCCGCCTGAACTGTTATTATAAACTTCATTATTGTAAATATTACAATTTGTTGTCGCAGTAGTTGGACTATTGTAGATACAGTGCATTGGACCAGAACCGGCTGCTTTTACATTATTGCGCAATCTGTTACCATAAATATTTACATTGTACGCACTTGCCAGGTTGTAAATCATCCAGAAGCTATTACCTGAAGAACCAGCGTACAAACAATTCTCAACTGTATTGTTATATATATTTACTCTGTTATCAACACCTGAGCTTCCCATAGAATTTACGATTGCGTAAATAAGGCTCGTACCACTTTGGGTAACCGTAACACTATTTAAATAAATATCCACATTAGAATTAGTTCCGCTTCCGGTTCTAATTCCATAAAGCAAACCTGTATGTGTGCCACCACCACCATTAACAGAATTACGGGCTATTTTTAGGTAGTCCTGGTATTCAATGTTCATCCCATAAGCAGTTGCTGATCCATTACCATATGCAAGAATATAATTACCAGCAATTACACCAATTTCATTTCCTTTGCCATAAAAGCCGGCAGTAGTTGAACTAATTATTCTAATACCGTTATATGAATCAATTGTATTATTATCAAACTTGCAGTAGCTCATAACATCAGATGAATCTGTCATAGTTGAGCTCGTTGTAGAAGTATCGCTATGATTCGGTGCATAAATGCCCCAGGTGGAAGTATTTTGCTTCTCCAGAGAAATTGTACAATTTCTAATTATTATGAAATTACAACCATCTGCAGGCGCCGCAGTACTTTTCTTCAATAATGCATAACCCCATTCCATCCTGGTTGTATTGTCAGTATTGGCTGGATTTTCAGTTACATCAATTCCATCGAATGTGAAATAATCGCCGCCTCTAAGAATAATTATACCATCACGCGTTCCGGTACCAACTCCGGCAGTGATCTTTGGATTCAATCCTACACCACTCTTCTGAAATATAATGGGATTAGAGACAGTACCGGTTGCTGATATTTTTCCGGAAATATCAGAAGTAAATGTTTCTGTATGACCTGCGGTAACATTAAAAGTAACGCCGCCCGGGCCAACACCCTGTACGTTTAAAGCAGTAATAGCTGCTTCAACTGTTGCAAATGTTCCACCTGGTATTGTATATGAACCAGATAATTGAGCAAAGGAATTTCCTTGAAATAAAATCTGTGCTAACATAAAAATGAAAGCAAAACGTAAAATTACATTGTATCGCATTACACGCTCCAAAGGTTATTGATTAATTAATTGTATTTTATTCTCAACTTATTTCATGAGTATCATTTTCTTTGATGAGATAAATTTCTCTGTCCTTAACTCATAGATATAAATTCCACTTGCAATGCTGCCTGCATCCCAACTGTAGTTGTACCTTCCGGCTTCTAAATTTGTGTTCACTAACT
>CAZLJI010000358.1:0-3297 GCA_964559565.1 uncultured Ignavibacteriaceae bacterium
ATTTTCAGTAAGAAATTTTCAAACTAATAGTGAGGCACAAAATGGATCCAAACGAAACTATCAATACGACAGAACAAACTGAAACTGGAGAACTCAGCCATTCAGATAAAATGATTGGAGTTTTCACTGAACCAGCCAATATGTTCTATCAAACTTCAAGGTTTGCACCAAAACATAAGGAATGGGTAATTCCGGTGATTATCTTTTTCATCGTTGTGGCATTGATTAGAAATCTTGCTATGACGAACAAAGAGGTTTACTTCGAAGCGAAGAAGCAAGGTAGAGATCGAATTGAAAAAATGGTTGAAGGCGGTACGATGACTAGAGAACAAGGCGATGAAGCTATAAATGCAATTGATCAGCAAATGGAATTTATGCAGGGACCTGTCGGCTGGGTTATTTCAATCGTAACAACACTAATCTTTGGATTCATAATTTTCTTTATTCTGATTGGTATATATTATCTATTCATAAAATTTCTGCTTAAAGGTGAAGGAATTTTTACCTCTGCACTTGTTGCAAGCGGATTGACAACCTATATCAGCATTCTTCAGATTATTCTTGGTGGAATTCTTACGATGCTGCTTGGTAAAATGATAATGGATACAAGCCTTGCTTCGTTGATGGGTAGTGATAAAACAACATTAACTGGCTGGCTTCTTGCCAAAGTTGATCCAATAAGTATTTGGGCATATATCGTTCTCTCAATCGGATTAGCTAAGATGTTCAAGTCTGAATCCACGGGGAAATATTATGCGGTGGTATTTGGAGTGTGGCTTATCGGCGGATTTATCTTATTCCAGCTCGCACAGGCAATTCCATTCCTTCAGGCTTTCATACAATAAATTTATATTAAGTGCCATTCATTTTTTTGAGTGGCACTCCTTTTAAATAATACTCTGAGGATCAACATCATAAATCAAGCGTACATCTTTGTATCTCGATTTCCTGTTAAACTCAGCAAAGGAATCAAGAATTGCCTTCCTGATAATCTTTCCACCCGGATCAGTTTCTTTTGGAGATTTAATTAATATCTGATACCGATACTGTCCTTTGAGTCTCGAAATTATAGCCGGAGTTGGAGATGAAATCTTCAACCACTTGTTATATTTTTTTAATTCACTATGATAAGCTGTAATTGCACCTTTAGCTTTTTCATTTGATTGATCTTTAGTTTCAATTAATGCAATCCTTGTGAACGGCGGGAATCCCATTTTCTCTCGATCTAAAATTTCCTTCTCGTAAAATCCTTTGTAGTTATTGTTCAGAACCATCTGCAGAGCAAAGTGTTTCTCATTCAAAGTTTGGATAATAACTTCACCAGGATATTTGCTTCTTCCTGCTCTTCCTGAAACCTGAGTAAGCAGTTGAAAAGTTCTTTCATCAGCACGAAAATCGGGAAGCCATAATGTTGTTTCAGCAGAAATAACTCCGACAAGTGTTACGCGAGAAAAGTCCAAACCTTTTGAGACCATTTGCGTTCCAACTAAAACATCAATTTCACCGGCACCAAATGATATCAGTAACCTGCTCAAAGCGGATTTTTTTGTAATTGAATCGGAATCTATCCTGCTCATCTTCACATTTGGGAAATAAAACTCGAGTTCATCTTCAACTCTTTCAGTTCCTGTTCCAAAATATTTTATCTGAATTGAGCCACAATGAGTACAGGCACCGGGGACATCTTTCACTGATCCGCAATAATGACATTCGATAATATTTTTGTTGATGTGGTAAACCATAGGCACTGAACAGTTATCACATTGCTCAACTTCACCGCAATCGGTACAATATATTTGTGTGGAAAACCCTCTTCTGTTTTGAAGAATTATTACACCTTCTCCTCGCTTTATTCTTTCTTCAATTTTATCGAGAAGCGTTTTAGTGAATATATTTTCCATTCGTTGCCTTTTTCTTTCCCTGTTCACATCAACTAACGCTATCAATGGCAGCTTAGCATTATCTATTCGATCGGGAAGTTCAAGCAATTTAAACTTCCCGGTTTTAGCATTGTACATACTTTCAATAGAAGGTGTTGCCGATCCTAATAACACAGGACAATTAACAATGCTTCCAAGCATAATAGCCGAATCGCGCGCATTATATTTTGGAATCATATCTGACTGTTTATAACTTGAATCGTGTTCTTCATCAATTACTATTAGTCCAATGTTCTTCAGTGGAGCAAACAGTGCTGACCTCGCACCAATTACCACACTCGATTTCTTTTTGAATATCCTTTGCCATGAATCAAATCTTTCTCCCGGTGACATCCTGCTATGTAGAACAGTTACTTCATCACCAAATGAATTAAAAAATCGCGAAGTAATTTGTGGGGTGAGTGAAATTTCAGGGACAAGTATGAGGACGGTTTTCTTTTGGTCAATTACCTTTTTTGCAAGCTCAATATAGACCTGTGTTTTCCCGCTTCCTGTTACACCGTGTAATAAAAATGTTTTAAAGATTTTATCTTCCAGGGTTTTTGCTACTTCATTAATTACTTCAGATTGCTTTTCAGAAAGGATAAACCTGGTTTGCTCTTCTTTGTACTGCTCAACAAATCTTCGGTCTATCTCCTGTTCGTATAATTTTACAATTCCCTTTGCAGCTAATGCATCAAGTGAAGATTTTGATGAAGTTGTTTTATGAAGAAGTTCGGAAACAGGAAGACCTTTGCCCTTTGCATTAACTAATTCTAAAAGTAATTTGATTTGTTTTGGTGATCGTCTTTCGATCTCTGGAAATATCGAGTAAACCTCTCCGACTGACTTATTCAATTTAACGTATTTGACAGTTTTAGCTTTTACTTTTGCTTTTTGAATGCTGTCAAGTAAGGTAACAACTCCATTTTCCTGAAGCGTTCTGAGAATCGAATATATGTTTTTTTTCTTTACCAGTTTCTGAAGCTGCTGAAGACTGATTTCTTCCCGTTCAGAAAGTACTATTAAAATTTTTGCTCTGGTCGAAGTTCTATTTTTTTCTTTTGAAAGAAGATGAGCGGATGCTTTTTGATCGGAAACGATTTTTCGTTTTGATTCAACTTCAGAGCCATACGGAACTGCAAGTTTTAATGCTTCACCGAACGAGCAGAGATAATAATCTGCCAGCCATTCATAAAATTGAAAGCCATCTTTATCAACAATCGGCTGTTCATCGATGATATCATTGATAGGTTTTATTACTTCTTTGAGAGAAGCTGTTTTAAGTTTATTGATGATAAAACCGGTGAGTGTTCTTTTACCAAAAGGAGCTACGGCTCTTACTCCAATTTTAGCATGTTTTTCAAGTTCTTTTGGA
>CAZLJI010000359.1:0-2391 GCA_964559565.1 uncultured Ignavibacteriaceae bacterium
CCACACAATTAAAGTAGTGTGAATAAAACTGAAGCCAGTCAAATTTTCCTGATTGCTGTTTCGGATAAAACGATGGGACCCAATCTTTATACGACCAACCTGCTGTTCCGATGTAATATTTTGGCATTACTAAACTCTAAATTATAGCCAATCACTAAATACACTTAGTTAACACTTTTGTTAATTATCTGTATTCAATAGCTCTTCAATTAATAAATCGAAAATGACACACCAACCGAAGCACTGAATGCCCGTGTTAGCCCATCAACATTCACTTCTCTTTTAATAAACGGAATGGCAAAATCTCCAACCAGGGTAAAGTAATTGTCAATTTTATACCTGAACACTGTTAAAAAATTTAACTGAGCCTGATCGCTATTGTTAACCTCAACAAATTTTTCTTCATTTGTTGAGGCAGTATCAAGTATACTTGATTCAGTAAGTCGTTGAATAAATAAAAGTTGCGGAGTGATACTTAACTGATCAAACAATAAATCATACGATGCTCTTAACAGCAGATCATCACCTTTTTCTAAACGGGTGATATTGTTATTTCTTTCACCAGAAATCTGATAACCAGCACCGAAACTTATTTTGTCAAATGTATAATTGAGGGCCAACAAAACATCATTTGTACCAAGTCCGCTTTGATAAACTTGTGGAAGATTATCCTTGTTGTCATCTCCTGTTGCCATCTTTATACCTAATGAAGCATCTAAAGAAGAACCTTTATCCGACAATAAATTTTGATTCAGGCTCAATATCAAATCGCCTATTCCATTTACATTTCCGGAAGGACCGGATTGAAGATTATATGGCACTAAAAGCTGGATAGAACTGCTTCCGAATGCATTGTAGCTTGCATTCAACTGAAAAGAATTGAATTGGACATCATCCTCTTTACCGCTGTAACCATATTTATAGAATCCGGAAATACTAAAGAGCATTTCAGCTTCCTCTTCCATCGAATGTCCTCCAATCTGGCAAATTCCTGCATCAGAACATTGAGCAAAGTTTTCTGATAAATAAAAATTAACCACTAATAATAATGTGGATAAGATCAACAATACTTTCATTTTTTCCCTTTCAAGGTTTTACTGATTTATAACATAAAATTACTCGATGTTAACTAAACATTCATCACAAAATGTTCACACCGCCTTTTTCTTTTCCATACTCCTGTAAACACCTACCACAATTCCAACGAGCTTAAATGAAGAATATTTTTTTTCAATAATGATTGGTTTGTATTCCGGGTTTTCTGAAATAAGTTCTATCTCATTTTTCTTTTTATAAAATCTTTTCACAACTGCTGCGTCATCAAGAACAGCAGCAACAATTTGCCCATTTTTTGGTTCAAGGTTTGGGTTTACAATTACAATATCACCGTTAAAAATATATGCGTCCTTCAGACTGTCTCCTTTTACACGAAGCAAAAAAGAATCCTTCGGCATTCTTGCTATAGTAGGAAGTTCAACTGTATCAATTGCATCTGGATAAATTGTCAGAGGATTACCAGCTGCAACCTCTCCAAGTATTGGTTTTGGTACGAAGAATTTATCTTCAAGCGTAAGTTCAATTCCACGGGAGAGTTTTGGATTTTTTTTGATGAACCCTTTTTTCTCAATCGCACTAAAGTGCTGCTGAACTGTAGCTCTGTTCCTATAGCCAAAATGGTCTGCAACCTCAGCTAAAGTTGGAGGTATTCCCTTCCCTTTTATCTGATCAATTAAAAAATCAAGAATGTCTTTCTGGATTTTGGTTAGATTCTTTTTCATAATAATCCTTTAAGAAAAGTAAGAACAGACAGAAGGTTTTATCTTCTTACCTTGTTTTATTAAAATACCATACATTTGTATGGTAATTTAATTTATAAAAAGGAATAAGTCAATAGGTAAAGATGGGATTATACCGAAGTGCGAAGGCAGCTTAGTTTACAAAAATCTTATTAAGCGATTCGAGCATTTTTTCTCGAAAGATTGGCTTTGAGATAAAATCAGTGAAACCAGTAGCAATGAATTTCTCCTTATCACCAGGGAGTACATAAGCTGTAACAGCAATGACTGGAATACTTTGAAAGCCTGACATCTGCTGAATGATTTTGAGAGCATCCAAACCATTATACTCTCCCTGCAAGTTAATATCCATAACAATGAAATCAAATTTTTGTGATTCCAACAAAGGCAGTGCTTCCTCAAAGCTTGCAGCAAATTGAATATTCTTCAGCTCTTTCATTTGAACCTTGAAGAGGATCTGTGAATCTATCTGATCCTCGATATAAAGACATTTAAGTGAAGATATTCCTTTCTTGCTGCTGACAGGCTCAGGTTCGGGTGTTTATTCAATTGAGATCTCTTCCTAGATCAGTGTTTCTTATTCCTGTTTAATTTC
>CAZLJI010000359.1:2401-3292 GCA_964559565.1 uncultured Ignavibacteriaceae bacterium
TTTCTAATGTTCCAAAATAAGTGGAACGCTGATGTACTGCAATGAATTGAGTACATGGTGCATTATTTTCGGTGTATAATAATAGGTTTCTAGCTTCTTCACCTCGTTTAATAGTTTTTCCTTTAATTTCAGGTTTTTCTTCCACATCAATCACTTCGGTAATCACTGTATCTTCAATTGGTTCGACTTTAGTGTGCCCTGAGTTTACTTCTTCAATTTCTATTTCACCTTTAAAGCTGAAAGGTTCAGGTTCCTTCATCTCAATTTTGTCTTCAGTAACCTCAGGCTCCTTAATTTCTTCAATGGAAGGAATTTCAAATTTTTTCGAAAGTTCAATTGGAAACTTAAAGGCAAAATCGTGTTTATCTGTATGTTCATTAATTGTAACAAATTGTCCTTCTAAAGTTTCCAGGAGTGAGCTGATAATCTGAAAATTCAACTTCGAAATACCTGACTCTTTGGGATCCTTCTTTTCGATGAATAATTTCTTTAAAGTTTCGAGCAGAACGCCGGAAGATCTGGCGAAACCGTCAGAAACTGAAATATTAAAGTAGTCATCTTCAACTGGATATGCAGAGAAGTAAATCTTTTTTTGCGTATTAATTTTACTAACAAGTCGAATAAGATTATTGAGCAAACTCTCAAACTTCTTTTTATCCGTCGAAAATTTTAGAGATGATGATATTTTACCGTAAGCAAATTCAATATCCTTTAGACCTGTAATATCTTTTATATTTTTATCCAGCGGCTCAACGATGTCAACAATCGTAACATCAGTAATTTCATTTTCAACTTTTTTTGATTGAATATCTGAGAACTCTATAATGGAATTCATAAGTCCGAGTAATGAACTTCTGTTTTGGTTTATGATATCAACAGATTCTTTCTGCT
>CAZLJI010000360.1:0-3286 GCA_964559565.1 uncultured Ignavibacteriaceae bacterium
TCCTCAAGACAACCGATGGAGGAAGCAATTGGATTTCACAGACAAGCATAAGTTCGTTGTCGTCAGTATATTTCACCGATGAGAATACGGGTTGGGCAGTAGGTGAGAATGGAACAATCCTTCACACAACCAACGGCGGTGTTCCGGTAGAACTCACTTCCTTTACTGCAACATTAAATGGTGAAGAAGTTACACTAAGCTGGACTACAGCAACAGAAACGAATAACTCGGGGTTTGAGGTAGAAAGATTACAAGATTACAAAATTGAAAAATTACAAGATTGGGAAGCAATTGGATTTGTGCCAGGATTTGGGACGACAACAGAACCAAAGTCTTATTCTTTTATTGATGAGAATGTTACAACTGGAAGTTACAAATACCGTCTGCAGCAAATTGATTTTGATGGAAGCTTTGAATATTCAAATGAAATAGAAGTTACAGTTGATTTTACTCCAAGGGATTATGTGCTTTATCAGAATTATCCTAATCCATTTAATCCAACTACAAAAATAAAATACTCCATCCCACAATCGTCGAATGTTGTTATTAAAGTTTGCGACATACTCGGAAATCAAATTACAACGCTTGTTGATGAATACAAACCAACAGGAGTTTATGAAGTTGAGTTTTCCGCATCAGCATTACCGAGCGGAGTGTATTTCTATCAATTAAAAGCAAGCAATTATACAGAAACAAAAAAGATGTTGTTATTGAAATAATTTTTTTATCAATCCATAACTAGGAGGTTCGATATGAAGAAAATATTACAATCGTTGTTTTTCTTTTTGCTGTTAACGCAAATTTGCTTTGCACAAATTAATGATGATTTACCTATTAAATTACCAAATACATCTCACACTCCCGGTCTCTCTCCTATTTCTCTGCATCCTTCATTCTATGATCGAAAGGGTGAATGGCAGTGGATTATTGATTCCACATGGGGGCCCGGTGAATCTCTTTCTGAAAAACTTGAAACGTTTGATATCTATCAGGAATATGCAAGAGCTTATAACTGCACATTCCTTTGGAATCGAATAGACTGGGACTCATTAGCTACTTCCCTTAGGTCTAAAATTACGATTTCTACAAGTCGAGGAGGTTTTGCTAATATTCTAAAAGAACTTTCTCTTGGAATAATAGATGGGCACGCCCATGCTTATGATAATGTAGTCCGGAATACTCCATTAAATCCTGGAATACCTATACTTGCAGATGGGGGTGGAGTAATAAATCATTTCGGTGCTGGTCTTACACCACTAGCAGATAGTTCACTTTTAGTTTACAAAGTTGTTCCCAATCATCCATTGGGATTGGTACCAGGCGATATTGTACTGGGATACCAAGGTTTACCATGGTCTCAACTTGTACGCGAACTTATGGCTGGAGGTGTACCAAATACCTTGTGGGTAGGAGCAGCACCAAGCGCCTATAAAAGATCACTGCTATGGGCTGCAGGAGAAAGCTGGCACCTGTTCGACACAATAGATGTGAAAAAATATTCTACTGGTTTGGTTGAACATTTACCTCTTGACCCTATGGTTAACCTGGTAGCGCCAGGTGATTTTATTAATAACGAGCAGCTTCCTATACCCGGTGTTCCAATGCCAATATATAATCCGAATTGTTGTGCAGTAACATACGGGATAGTGGATGGTACAAACATAGGTTACATATATGTCTGGAAACAAGATTACAGCGGTGTAGGATCTGAATTTGATGCTGCAGTATTAGCCTTGATGGAAACGGAAGGATTGATTATCGATATCAGAACAAATTGGGGTGGAAGCATTGGATTAAATGACGGTATTAGCAGGTTAATGAATCATTCTACTTTTACTATGGATGTGAGAAAACGTTGCTCACCAGCAGATCTTTATTCTCTTTGTCCATACACACCATCATTTTGGTTTGGGGAAATACCTTACGATATAGGAACATTCTACGATAGACCTATTGCAGTATTACTTGGACCCAATTGCCTAAGCTACGGTGATTTAACATCCTGGCAATTTTCATATGTACCGAATGCCAGGATGTTTGGTCGTTCCCCCTCCGCTGTTTACAGTGGAATGTGGCCTGGTGTGGCTCCACAGCCATCCCGTACGGGATACTCATTGCGATGCCCGAACATAACAATGGTAGATCATTATGAACCTGAAATTCCATTATGGGGTCAGGAGTATCCAAACTTTGAAGAAGTATGGCTAACCCCGGATGGTGTAGCAAATGGCGAAGATGATGTAGTTAACAGAGCCATTGAATGGATGAATAATCTCGTATATCCTCACAATACTATCACAGATCAATTATTTTATTCACCCGCACTGGATACGGTTTATTTATCAACAATTATTGAGAACCCTAACTCACATCAAATTTCAGCTCGTGGATATATATATAATTTAAATGATGTTTTAATAGACTCAATAGATTTTATTCACCAAAGTTTTATTTTGAATCAAGAATATTGGACATCGGAATTTGAACTTCCACTATCGGAAGAATTTTTTAGAGCAGATGTAACAGCATTTGACCATACAGCTTACTCTTCATTTAAATTTTCTGATATTACTAGATTTACAACAGTTGGCCCGGTTGTGTTGGATAATATTTCTTGGACAAAATCGTCAACCAATTATTACGTAACACCTTTCATAGAGAATCAATCAACCGTTACAACAATAACAAATGTTTCCGTGAAACTTATTTGTAATGATCCGTGGATAATATCTATTAATCCTATCTCTCATCCCTTACCAAACATTTCTCCAGGTGGTATAGTCGGTTCCGAGTATCCTTTTGTAGTTACTGTAGATAATTTAATATTTCCAGGTTATTTCAATTTCAAAGTTGAAGTAATGAGTGGTGGCTGGCCATACTGGACGGATTCGATACGAGTAGAGACAGCTTTCCAATTGACTGTATCTGTTGTTAATGGCTGGAATATGGTATCGATACCAGGATTGCATCCGGGCAATCAAAGTGTATTAACCTGGTGGCCGGGAAAAGATCCATTAGCTGATGTATTTAAATATGGCGGTTTGGGTTATAATGCGATTACCGATGCAGCACCAGGTGAAGGGTATTGGATGAAACATCTGGGTGCAAATGTCTACAACACAGGAGATGAATGGCCTTCGAGCGGGATACAATTTGTCTTACATAATCCTCTCACCGGAATTGCGGGCTGGAATCTTATAGGAGGCTATGAGCAAAGTGTTTCGACATCAGGATTAACAACAAATCCACCGGGCCTGATAACAGGGCCAGTATATAAATATTCAGG
>CAZLJI010000361.1:0-3286 GCA_964559565.1 uncultured Ignavibacteriaceae bacterium
ATGTTTAAAGAAGCAAAAGAAATTGCAAAAGAATATCCAGGAATTGCTTTATGGGATACAAACATTGACGCACAAATGATGTGGCTTACTAAAAATCCTGAAACCTACGGAGTTATTGTTGCTGAGAATATGTTCGGTGATATAATCTCTGATGGTTTTGCCGGATTGGTTGGCGGACTTGGTTTTGCGTGCAGTGCAAATATTGGAGAAGAAGTTGCAGTGTTTGAACCAACTCACGGCAGTGCACCAAAATACCAGGAACTAAATCCTTCAATCATAAATCCAATAGCTATGATGTTAAGTGCTTGTATGATGCTTGATCACATTAATGAAAGACCGAAAGCTGATAAAATTAAAAAAGCGATAGCTAAAGTTATTGAAGAAGGAAAAGTTAAAACTTATGATATGATGAAGCTGCGTGGTGGTCCTGATGTATTTAAGCACGGTGCTTGTACAACTCAACAAATGACAGATGAAATTATTGCTAAGTTGTGAAACGTCAAATGCTAAACGTCAAACGGTTTTAATCTTAATTATCTCCAACAAAAATATACGTTTGGAGAAATTATTTTAAAATTAAATCACAAAAAGCTTGATGTTTGGCAACTGGCTGTAAAACTCGTTTCTCTGATATATCGAATTACTTCGAAATATCCCAAAGAAGAGATATATGGCTAAACGAATCAAACAAGAAGGGCGTCTGTTTCGATTTCAGCGAATATCGCTGAGGGTGCGTCAAGAAAAAGTTTAGTTGAAAGAAAACGCTTTTACGAAATTGCACGATCCTCTTTGGTTGAAGTTGATAACCATATTGAAATAGCTAAAGAATTGAATTGTTTAAGTCCTGAGTCAATAAATCTGCTTAGTGAAAAATTAAACGAACTATTTTTGCTAAGCTCTCAAAATTCATTGAGAAATCAAAATAAATTTATTTCATTTGACATTTAACGTTTCACATTTGACTATAAAGAAATGAACGGAATAGAATTAATCCTAATAGCGCTCGTGATGTATGTTGTTGCTTACAAGGTGTACGGTGGATTTATCACCAAACGGCTTGAAGTGAATAACAGCAAAGAAACTCCATCGCACACAATGTTCGATGGTGTTGATTACTGTTCAGCAAAAGCTCCTGTTCTGCTAGGACATCACTTTGCATCAATCGCAGGTGCAGGCCCAATTGTCGGTCCGGTTATAGCTGCAGGTTTTCAATAAATGAAAATAAAGCTCCCGATTCTCTTTTGGCTGGCTGCCGGTTTATTTGTGGGTTGTCTTAGGCGCAATTTTTATCGGCGGTGTTCACGATTATTCCTCTATCATTGCGTCAGTTCGCCATCAAAGTAAATCCATTGGATATATTATTCAATCATACATCGGCGTGAATGGGAAAAAACTCTTTCTCATTTTTGCCTGGGCAACATTAATTCTTGTGATTGCTGTTTTCACCATCATAGTTGCTGATACTTTCACACATATTCCAAGTGCAGGCACTTCCTCAATCCTTTTCATGATACTGGCTGTACTTTTTGGAATTGCTCTTTACAGATTAAAAGTTCCGCTATGGATTGCAACTCTAATTGGAGTGATTTTATTATTCCTCTCTATTCCAGCTGGCAATTTATTCCCTATACAGTTGAGTGCGTTCAGCTGGCAACTGCTTTTACTAGCTTATATATTTGTTGCATCAGTAACTCCTGTTTGGATATTGCTTCAGCCGAGAGACTATTTAAATTCATTCTTTCTATATGCATTAATGATCGGTGGACTTGTTGGGGTATTTTTCGCCGCACCAACAATCAATATTCCTGCATTCAACTCATTCTCATTAGATAAAGTTGGTTATCTGTTCCCTGCTTTGTTTGTCACAGTTGCTTGCGGAGCAATTAGCGGGTTTCATTCAATTGTTGGAAGCGGTACAACTGCAAAACAACTCGATAAAGAAACTGATGGAAGAATTGTCGGCTACGGAGGAATGTTGATTGAAGGTATGCTAGCAGTACTTTCTCTTGTTGCTGTAGCATCAATGGTTAATGAGGAGTTTATTAATATACTTGTTACTAAAGGTCCTGTACCTGCATTTTCTCTTGGTGTAGCAAGATTCATCAATGCTATTCCAGTTATAAATATTTCTATTCCACTGGCTCAAACGTTTACTGCATTAGCTGTTTCAGCATTTGCATTAACTTCACTTGATACAGCAACACGTTTAGCAAGATTTATGTTCCAGGAATATTTTGAAAATAAAGAGAGTGAGAAAAAATTGTTTATAACAAACCGATATGTATCAACAGGCATTACGGTTGCATTTGGGGCAGCCTTAACTTTTAGCGGACAAACAATGTCGATTTGGCCTGTATTCGGAAGTGCAAATCAGTTGCTCGCTGCACTTGCTTTGCTTGCACTGACTGTCTGGATTGCAAATCTTAAAAAGGGATTTTTATTTGTTCTGATACCAATGGTTTTCATGTTTGCTGTAACTTTGACAGCACTAGGAATGTTAGTTTATCAGAATTTTTTAATTGATAATTACACGCTTGCAGTAATATCGATATTACTTTTTGTACTTTCAATTTTGCTTGGCGTTAAAGCTTATGGAGTTTTAAGAAATGGTAAAGAAATAATCCAAGAATCAATTTAATTTTTAAATGGAGAATCTGTGAAGGATAAAGTATTAAAAATATGGCCGGAAATAAGCTGGATAGAGAATAAAGAACTCAGAGAAAAAGTTTTGAATTGCTGGGTTTATGCGATTGAAAATTCCGTTCTCACTCTTGAAGATCTTGAAGTGATTCCTTTTTCACTTTTGATAAAAGATTGTAAAATCACTTTTATGAATCATAAACGTACGGCTGTTCAGCTTTCAGTTGATATTGCAAAACGAATGAAAGCTAACTTTGGTGATGAAATAAAAATAGATATGGATTTACTCATCGCCGGAGCAATTCTGATTGACATAGGAAAATTAATTGAATACGACAAAGTGGATGGTAAGCTTGTAACAAGTAAAGCCGGACATTTACTTCGTCATCCATTCAGCGGAGTTGCAATTGCTGATAGATTCGGATTGCCGTATGAAGTTCAGCACATAATTGCATATCATGCAAAAGAAGGTGATTTGGCAAAAAGAAATGTTGAAGCAATAATTGTTCATCACGCAGATTTTGTTTCATTCGATCCCTTTAAGGCTTAATATAATAGCACGCAGATGACGCTGATTTTGCAGATCAGTCTCATCTGTATCATCAGTGTTCCAATAAACTATCCTATATCCAAAGATATTGTTTAT
>CAZLJI010000362.1:0-3282 GCA_964559565.1 uncultured Ignavibacteriaceae bacterium
TTTCCCTGGGTGACTTCATAAACTCCTTCCATAACAAGTTTAGAACTGTTTGGCGGGGGAGTAGTTTGTGAAAGGAAATTGCTCGGATCAACCACTGGATTAATTACGTCCACTTCATTATCACACGAGTAGATAAAAAGCAGACTTGCGAAAAGAATTATTATTGTCTTCATAAGATAAATGTAAATGTTGCTTCTGGTATATAAAATGTTCTGTCGAATGTGGAGAATGCAGCCCACATCGGGTAGTAAAATTTTAAGAAAGTTGAACGCACGCCAATGACCACAAAATTATCTTTCCACAAAGGCTGTTCTATGTAAAAACCAATTGTCCAGCCATTAAAAAAATCTAAATCGTTAGCTATCTCTGATTCACCATTAGTTGATGTCTCAGCGAGATTGAAAACCAGTTCGGATTTTAATGAGAGAGTAAATTTATTAAACCGATAACCTGCGCTTAAATTCGGATACATTATCCATCCATTAAATTTTGTATCAAAACCAAATTGTTCGAGTTGACCAAACCAGTAAGCAATATCGCCACCGACTGAAAAACCAAATTTGTCTATTGAATAATTCCATTTGGGTCCCAGTGCAAAATGAAATGTAATTAAATTCGATTCCACACCGCCTTCAGCAAGAAAGTTTTCAGGGAGTCCGTACTTCAATTTGTAAGAAAACAGTGGTGCTCTGAATACATCATCAGTTTCAACAACATCTTCAGGGAGCTTTGCAGTTGATAAACCGAGCGACTGAATGACTTGTCCTGAGTACATTGAGTGCGGGTAAAAAAACGAATTATCCTGAAAGTTTAATTGCTGAGCATATAACATTGAAGTGATATATGAGACTGAAATACTGAAGATGAACAACCGTAATAAAATTTTCATTTAGATGCCTAATGTTTTTTTTTGCTCGACTTAAATTACCATTAAAAATTCAATATATTAATTCATAAAAAAACCGGTTGAAGAATCACTCCAACCGGTTAGAAATTTTTCTACTTTACTCGTTACCAGGCTTTTTAGCCAAAGGTAAATTTGCAGCAATGCTCAAATCCAGTATTAATTGAATCTGATTTTCAAGCTGCATATATTTTGCTGCAACTATAGGTGTTAATACTTCAGCAAATTTTTTGTAATACTTTTCATTAAGACTTAATCTATCATTCTGAAAACTGAAAGAAGTTTTAATCAGCTCATCAGCTTTCTTGTCGGTAAGACTATCATAGTTTGCTGCAAAGTCTTTAATATTTGCTATGCGTTTACTAGACAATTTTTCTAATTCGTGCTCAAATTCATTATACACAGGCCAGAATGCTGCTGATTGCTGTTCTGTAAATTGCATTGTTTCCGTGATGATTGCTTTCTTGTCAGTCTTTATTTCTGACTTTAGAATCTCGATATAACTATCTGCATCCTGAGCAAAGACATTTGTAATTGAAAACAAGAACGCAATTAAAAATAATTTTTTCATAAAATATTCCTTTCTTAATTCTTTTTACTAGTTATTAACTACCTAATTATGGTTCCCATACAAAACCGGCATTAACTTGCCAGTAAGAATGATTAATCGTTGTCCCGAAAACATCTTCACCTGTAAGTGCATAGTTGTACTTTCCATTGAGTATAATACCAAAATCTCTTTCAACCGGTATTACTACGCCTGCTTCAGGAGCGATACCCCATTCCCATGAATCATCTTCCCACGCAAACACACCAATTTCAAATCGCTGATTCATCACATAGCCACCAGCATTTAAACCAACGTAAGGTCGAATGGATTTTCTTTCACCAAAATAGTAATGAAGATTTAGCATAATAGGGAATGCATTGAGAGTACGATCAGATGTTCCTGTTACAGCGCCATTCTCTGTCTGTGTTGTTCTGGTTGATCTTTCATATAAAACGTTCCAACCGAAGAACATACCAACACTGTATGTACGATCAATCATATACCTGTAATCCAGCCCAATACCACGCCAACTAATCTCTTCAACTAAATTTTTTGTATCGCCGGTAGGAATTGAAACAGAATAGGTAAAAGCACCATACCACTGTTCTTTTTGAGCGTAGGTTGATCCAAACATCAGCAGAACTAATGCAAATACTGCAAACATCTGGTAGAATTTAAATTTTATAATATTCATAGTTGTAACCTTTATTAACTTTTAAAATTTTTATTAAATAATTAAGTCTCTTTATATTTTATTTATTGAGATATGGTGATTGAGTAAATGCCTGATCAATACCATCAGTTAGCCTATCGGCAATTCCTGCATTTGTGTCTTCTAAAATCCCGTTAAGAGCAGCTACCCAAAGTGCATTTCTGTTTTCACTAGGATCAATCATTACTATTAGTAAAGTCCCGATATCATATGTATAATAGACAGGATAGCACCAGCCATAATAAGGGTAATACCAGCTATACCATGAAGAATAACAACCACCTGAAACCCAGGTTGATTGATTTGCAAATGCAATGACCAAAACATCTGGAACATTAGTTAAAGAATCCGGATCTGTAATCTCTGTAAAACCAGCATCTTCTAAATTTGATTTTATCCTGTTCAGTGCCAGCTGATCATTAGCACCCGGATCATTAATCGGATTTCCTTCATCATCAAGACGGATTATTTCATCAGGCATAGCAAAAGTCGTCTTTGTCGAGAAGTCAGCTTCTTTATCAAAAAACGTTGCTACTATATCTGTATCTTCTGCTGTTATTTCATCCCCCGGATAACACGATTGCAATATGAGTACTGCAGCGGTGATGAATATGATTAAGCTAAATGTTGTTTTTCTCATTGATTTTACCTTTCTGTTTAAATGATCATTAATTTTAATTAAATAGTTACTTTATTCTGTCGAAACATAGATTAAAGTAATTCACTCTGCTAAGTTATCGTTTTTTCCCGTCATAAATTAAAATATGACAGCCTTGGAGGAAATAGGTACTTAGTCCTATAAAAAAAGCCCAAACATTGATTTGCCTGGGCTGCTAACTTTATTACAAATTGATTAAATCTTTTTTGGAGCTATATCTAAAGTAATTTTGTGAATCTTTCCTGTAAACTTATTATCCCTTTCTTTATAATCGTTTGATACATTTGTTTCATGATCGACGCCAACATCTGCACCTTCATCACCGGAGAATGCAAACGGCTGTGTTTTGGGAATGTAACCTTCAGCAACATTATTGCCATCCACATACATAATTGATTTTCCACCCAAACCAGGTTTTGGCCCATCAGAAATAAATTCAAATTTGATTGTATGCTTAC
>CAZLJI010000363.1:0-3277 GCA_964559565.1 uncultured Ignavibacteriaceae bacterium
CTTTCCTCGGCTTCTTTTGAAAGATTAATTCCGGTCTCAGGTATATTCTGCTTTGCTTCATCAATATAGCTGCCTGTTTCAAGATTATCTCTGAAGTCAAGAGAGTAACCCCAGTTATCTGAAACGTATCCAAATAATTCCAGACCATTCCACCTTCTTGAGTAAAACGCATTTGATCTATTGCCGATTTCAAGACCAAGTATCGGGTCAAGATTAAAGCTGAATGATGAATCCCTGTAATTGAATAATCTGAACCTGTCATTTTCACCGAATCTGAAGAATTCAGTACGTGGCAGTTTATGTTGATAACTATCGCTCACGAATGAAATTTCATCTGTAAATTCTTTTGAATGGAACTCAATCTCTTTAATATCAAGCGGAGTGAGCTTTGATTTATTCGATAATGCTTCAAGTAGATAGCCTGCTATCTCTTTCCTTGGGATTGGTTTTATTTCTGAATGATATTCGATTGCACCTTTAATAAAAAGACTTTCAAGGAATTCATAAATATCTGAGTTGATTGGTTCATAAACAGTCTGTGCAGACAGGTTTATCCAAACAAATAAGAAAAGATAGAGCAGATGTTTTGTACGCATATTATCAGAAGATGAGTATTAGTGTTTGCGAAATTAAAACTATCAGGAATGAAATTGCATATAATGATAGCCTGAATTTTGGCTGCAGCCGTATAAATAATTTATAGAAAAGGTAAACTAAGAAGCTCCGGAAAATCGTATCAGGAATTATATATGAATTTGAAATCGGTATAAGCTGTGAAGTAAGTGATAGCATTACGACAAGCAATATTATCACCAGGTCCAGACCAGATAAATACGATTCCCGTTGTTGTTGTATCCTGTCCCTAAAGAGCAGGAAGAACCCGACAGTCGGTAAAAGAATCGCGATTACTAAAAGATGATAGGTCAGATTTCCCAGCAGCGGAAGTTCTGTGATATCCTCATAGATAATATTGTTGGAGAGGTTAATCACAAAGAAAATTAAAATATTAAAGAAAACTATTATGTCTGTTAGAAGCTTGTTCTTTCTGTAATTGAGTAAAGTGAAGATTAAAAGCAGCACAAGAATAATTATCGATGGCACCAGAAATCCGGCGCTGAAACTCTTACCAGCAGCAATAGGATAAATTAGCAATAACAATACAGATATAGCAACCACAGGAAGAACAACAGACTTATAGTAGCTTATTATAAACTGTGGTAACCGGTTTACAGTTCTTCCGTAGATCAGGAGCTTATCACTATTTATAATAAAGTTGAGAATTTTATTAGCGAAGATTAATGGTATCAGAAGAACTACAAAAATCACGATACCACCTATTTCATTATAGTATCTGTAGAAAATTGCATTTGCCGCAAACAAAAGCGAATACATTGTAATGATGAAAACGGTTGTCTTGTGAGTTATATTTTTGCTGAAGATTATGTGGTGAATATGGTTTCTATCTGCAAGGAAAGGATGCCTCCCTGAAAGTATCCGCTCAGAAAAAACTTTTATTGTATCTGCAATCGGAACTGCTAACAGTATTAGCGGGAATGTCAGGTCCAGATTTTTTGCTGAGTTATCCAGTGAAATCTGCAGGACTGCCGCCACCATAAAGTAACCGAGTATAAACGAACCGGAATCACCGAGAAAAATTCTTGCAGGAAATGCATTATATTTGAGAAATCCAATCAGGCAGCCCATCAACGTAGAAAGCAGGACAAGCAGAAATAAATCCAGCTGGTTAAGAGCAATGAAAAACAGTACGCCGGATATAAGCAACGTAATACCTGATACAAGACCATCTAATCCATCCAGAAGATTGAATGAGTTTATGGTTCCTACAACAAAAAGGAAAATAATTATGGCTGCGGGAATGATTGAAACTTGAATACCGAATAAAGTAAGTGTGGAGACACCCGGCATAATGTGTATGAGTAACATTACTGCTGCAATGCACTGAAAAATAAATTTTATATACCAGCTAACACCCAGAAGGTCATCATAAGCCCCGATTGAAAAGATTACGATAACGCCAAACAAGAAGAACTTGATTGAATTGAGATCACCGTAGAATATAAATATCCACACTAAAACTGTAAGAAAGATCAGCAAACCGCCAAGCCTTGGCACCGGTGATTGATGCAACTTCCTTTTCCCGTCAGGAAGATCGGTTACGTTAATCTTGCTGAGCAGCTCTATAAAGTAAGGCGTAATGAAAATTACTCCGACCAGTGCGGCAAATAATATTATTAAATATTGCATTTAATGCTTTATCAGAGTTAAATCTTTTTTCACTGTTCAAAATTAAAGATTAATACTTAATTATTTTCAAAACGCTTAAGATTTTAATAAATAGTTCAGCGGTGTCCAAAATGATTTATAAAAATAAAATTTTCTTTTAATACTTGATATATTCTAATGTTTATATATAAACTCTGACCTCATCCCAACCCTTCTCCTGAAATGCGAAGGGCTTATAAAATTGTTATGACATAATGTTGCTTTTCTGTCAAGAGATAATCATTTATCGTTTTGTTGATAAACAGTCTCTCTCATCTCAGGAAAGAGATTATCCCGAAGGGATGCCTTTGGCAGAGAGAGGTTGTTTTATATTGGACAGATATGAAATAGTCAGGACTAGTCACGAGCCAGAAATTGGGGAAGTTTTCTAAGGTTTTTTCGCAGGGTGCAAGGGCAGAGAGCACCATTTCTCATTACATTTCCTCGTCCTTTAAATTTTACAAGTAGGTTTCAATATGTTCTTAATGAATTGAGTGCTTCTAATTTGCTTATTCCCAAAGTATTCCTTGGAATTATGCTGTAAATGGTGTACCGCCATTCTATCATCCCGGCAGATGGAAAATATTTTCTCTTTATTTCAGCATCTGAATCAAAACCAAATTTTTTTGGTTTTTCCTTTTGTTTACTTTCCTTAAAAAGGTATTGCTTAAAACGTTCAAGTTTTCCTATTACAGGCATTAAACTACCGGGGTAACTCTCAATTAATAAAATCTTTGTACTAGTAGATAAATAAATTGGACTATGATCCATTGATCCGGAAAACGAATTTATCAGTGCAGTAGTTTCGTCTTTGTAAGGTGAAAAGATTGTTATTTTATCTTTCAGCAATACATGGTCGATTAAATAATAGGTCAATACCGGATCGTATGTAAGTATCAAATAAGTTTCATCCGGGTTGTGAGTAACACTTTGAACATAATCAACTACTTCTTCAATAGGATCCATTAAAGATGTTTTATGCAGACTATTCTTA
>CAZLJI010000364.1:0-3272 GCA_964559565.1 uncultured Ignavibacteriaceae bacterium
CCGAAATGGTTGAAACTCCCGAAATATTTTTTTAGTTTGGATTTCAAATTATAGCTTTTTTGAAGCTTCATTGCATCTCTTTTTCATCAACCAATGAGAGGTATTAAATTATGAAAACACGTGTACACTTTTTCTTCCTTGCCGTGGTGTTCTCTTCCCTTGTCTTTTTCTCGAATGTCTTTGCTCAAACAGCACCGCTGCAATATACTATTCATTCTTATCAGTTTGAGTCTGAATTATATGACGGTAATGGTACCGTTGGTTCAAGTCTTAGCGAGATTTTAATTGGCACGATCGAAATGCTTGATATCCCCTGGATGCAATTGCATTTTTCAGATTTAAATCTTGGACAGGAAAGTTATTTGATTTTGAGATCGCTTTATGATGATAATTGGCAAAAGCTTGACGCTTATTCAATGAAACAATGGAATAACTACAGTGCATTCTTCAATGGTAATGCTGTTGAAATAAAATTATTCCTTGCACAAACAGATCGTCAGGTATTTATTAAGATAGATGAGGTTATTGCTGGTGATTGGTTTCAGGGTGATCCTGCATATTCTCAATGTGGTCCTACTGACGACAGAATAGCTTCCAATCAACCTGCTACTGCCAGATTACTCAGCGTTGGCTGTACTGCCTGGATTATTCCGAATGGAAAATTCGCTACAGCAGGACACTGCCTCGATGGAAGCAGTTCAACGGTAGTTGAATTTAATGTTCCACTTTCATTGCCGGGCGGAACAATCCAGCATCCAGGTCCCGAGGATCAATATTCTGTAAATGTATCTACAAAAATTTTTACTAACGGCGGTGTCGGAAATGATTGGGGTGTATTCGAAGTATATCCAAACTCAATCACCGGTTTAATGCCAAAGCAGGCACAAAATGCTTACTGGCCTTTGGTACAAGATCTCGGACCGGATTCAATTCGCATAACAGGCTACGGAGTTGATGTCGGAAGTGCAAATCAGACACAACAAACACACATTGGACCGAATGCGGGTTCCAGCGGAACCACAATGAGATATGTGACAGATACTGAAGGTGGAAATTCAGGTAGTCCGGTCATAGATGGTTTGACAAATGTTGCCGTTGGTGTTCACACACACGGGGGCTGTACAAGCTCAGGTGGAAATAACAATGGAACAAGTACATTTCATACTGCATTCTGGGCAGCGGTAGATCAGGGTGCTGGTGGTTGTCCTGTTGAGCCACCTACAGATCCTAGTCCTCCAAATGGAACAACAGGTGTTCCTCTTAATTTAGCTCAATTAACCTGGCTTAATGGGATGGGTGCCGTTACTAATGAACTATATTTTGGAACAAATCCTTCATCGCTAACATTGGTTCAAAGTGGTACTCTTGCAACTAGCTGGACAATAACTGGTGTTACATTTGTTTACGGAACAACTTATTACTGGAGAGTTGTTGAAATCGGTGATACTTGTAACTCTCCTGGTTCGGTTTGGTCATTTACTACAGTTCAGGATCCTAATTTGATCCAATGGTGCGATGCATTCACCAATATGAATAACTGGACGATGCTAGGTCCGTTAGGTTTGACGAATTGGTCAGCTAATAACTCAGGTTCTGCAGGTGGAAGTCCTCCCGAACTAAGAATGAGCTGGACTCCATCATTTAATGGAGTATCAAAGATAAGGTCTAGTGTTATTGATCTGCCAAATAATCAACTTTTCATTTAACTTTTTCTTTGATTGGTATGCGAATCCAAGTGGAACAGTTACTGTCGCTGTTACTTATGACGGTGGAGCAACTAGCACACCATTATACAACGTAGTTGATCCAACTGGAAATATTGGTCCACTCTTAGTGACGGGTAATTTTACAACACCGGCATCCGGCGCTTCTACTACTCAGATAGAAATTACATTCAACGGAAATTCTTTTAATAATGATAATATCTTTTGGGATAACATGTGTCTTGAATATGTAGTACCGGTAGAGTTAACATCATTTACAGCGGCGTCAAACGGTGCTGAGGTAGAAGTTAGCTGGTCAACAGCTACAGAAACCAACAACCAGGGATTTGATATTGAGCGAATGAGTGACGGTGGTGTATTTGAACAAGTAGGTTATGTCCCAGGATTTGGTACAACTACCGAACCAAAAGCTTACTCATTTGTTGATACAAAAGTTGGATCTGGAAAATATACATATAGACTTAAGCAAATTGATTTCGATGGATCATTCAGCTACTCACAAACTACTGAGGTGGAAATTGTTGCACCGAATTCATTCGGACTGGAGCAAAATTATCCTAATACTTTTAATCCATCTACCACAATCAGATTTTCTATTCCTGTTGAAACTGATGTAAGATTGAATGTTTATAATACACTTGGACAAGAAGTTGCCGAGATAATGAACAGCAAACTTAAAGAAGGTTACCACGAAGTGGATTTTGATGCCGGCACATTAACCTCCGGAATTTATTTCTACAGGCTGGAAGCTGATAAGTTTGTTGATGTTAAGAAGATGATAATTATTAAGTAAAAAAATCAACCTAATTTGCCCCTCCCTAAAGGAGGGGTTTTTTATTTTAAATGTGTTTGATGGTAGAAATTATTAATTTACGTTTGGTTTTAATAAGTAATTCAGATTAAACAATAGTTAGGGGTTTAAAATGAAAAAATTCTTTTCGACAATTCTATTCTTAATTACAATCACACAGACTCATTCGCAAGTACTTTTCCCACAAATTCCGAACTGGATTTCCACGGATGTAACCAGTGTATCAACCGGTGGTGCTTTTGCAGATATTGATAAGGACGGCTGGCCTGATTTTGTTGTTGCAAATGGTAATGATATTTCAATACAAAAGCTGGTAGTTTACTATAACAATGGTGATGGTACTTTTCCCACAACGCCAGACTGGCAGTCTGCAGACATTGACTATCACGGTCATCTTGATGTTGGAGATGTTAATGGTGATGGCTGGCCTGATGTTGCTGTTTCGGTTTATATAGGTCAGACTGGATTTAATTCACCTGGAAAAGTGAAACTTTATTTAAACAATAACGGAACTCTATCCTCAAATCCAGATTGGGTTTCCGGTGATCTTGTTTATACATTTAGCTGTGCATTTGGTGATGCTGACGGTGATGGTGATCTGGATTTAGCAGTAGCCGGCGGTGAATCGTACCAGAATAATCCTGAGCAGCCAAGAATTTATTATAACAATGTCGGTATGCTTGAATCTCTTCCTTCGTGGAAGGCAACTGCATCTCAATATAGTTATGATGTTAACT
>CAZLJI010000365.1:0-3271 GCA_964559565.1 uncultured Ignavibacteriaceae bacterium
AGTAAACGAAGCTCAATCTGACTGTAATCTGCACTGAGTAAAACGAAATTTTTATCTCTCGGAACAAAAGCTTTCCTGATCTCTTTTCCCAACTCAGTCCTGATTGGAATGTTCTGGAGATTTGGATTCAAACTTGAAAGTCTTCCTGTAGCTGCTACAGTCTGGTTAAAATCTGTGTGCACTCTTCCAGTTTTTGGATTGATAAGATTAGGTAACGAATCAGAATACGTTGACTTTAATTTAGTTGCCTGCCTGTAGTCGAGAATAATGTCAATAATTTCATGTTCGCCTCGCAAATTTTCAAGTGCACGGGCATCAGTTGAAAATCCTGTTTTTGTTTTTCTGCCTGAAGCTAGTCCAAGCTTTTCAAAAAGAATTACCTGAAGTTGTTTTGGTGAACTGATATTGAATTCTTCTCCCGCGATTTTATGAATCTTTTTCGTGTAACCTTTGATCATTATTTGCAATTCTTTGCTGAAGCTATCAAGAGCTGATTTGTCAATCTTTACGCCTTCGTACTCCATATCTTCAAGAACGGGAACCAGAGGGAAGTCGACTTCATAAGCAACTTTTTGAAGATTTTCTTTTTCTATTTCCTTACTCAAAATCTCATATAGCTGATAAGTAATATCGGCATCCTCAGCTGCATAGTCAGAAAGCTTATCAACTTCGACATCATAAAGTTTAGTGGGATCTTTCTTCTCACCGATCAATTCAGATAGGGGAATAGGCTGGTAGCTTAAATATTTTTCCGAAAGAGCATCCATACCATGTTTTTGGTCGGGATCGATTAGATAACTAGCTATCATCGTATCGAAAAGGAAGTTCTCAACTCTAATTCCCAAACCACGCATAACTGAAATGTCGTACTTACCATTCTGGCAAACTTTTTTAATCTTTTTATTTTCAAAAAGAGGTTTGAATATCTTCTTGAAATCATCAACGGGTAAACGCTTCTTCCCATCAGAAAAAATTTTGCTGCCGGGGTCAATTGCTACAAAATATCCTTCACCTGCTTTTGTGGAAAATGATGCACCCAAAATATTTAATTTGAATGGATCCAGTGAATCAGTCTCAGTATCGAAAACAAATAAAGAAACTTTATTCAATTTATCTGCAAGTTTTTCCGCTGCTTTTTTTGTGGATATCAGCTCATACTTTGATTTAGACTTATCGAAAGTTTTTGCAGAAAATAATTCTTCATTAGCGATTTCTTTTTGTTCAGTATCGTGATTGTAAACTTTGAGAAGACGCGTATAGAGGTTTTTAAACTCAAGCTCAATGAATAAATCCCGAAGCTTTTCGAATTGCGGCTTTTCAAACTTCGCTTTATCAAAATCAAAATCCATCGGAACACTGCAATTTATGGTAACCAGCTCTTTGGAAAGGAAAGCATTCTCCATATTATCTTCAAGTTTTTTCTTCACAGCGGGTTTATCAACTTTATCCAGATTCTTATAAATATTTTCAATTGTTCCGAACTGTTGAATTAAAGGAAGTGCGGTCTTTTCACCAATTCCTTTAACACCAGGAACATTATCTGAACTGTCACCAACCAATGCCAGATAGTCTATCATTTGCTTTGGTTCGAAGCCATACTTCTCAATCACTTTTTTTACATTGTAAAATTCAACTTCATCTGTACTTCTACCAGGTCTTGCCACAATTGTTTTTTCTGTAACTAGCTGCATATAATCTTTGTCAGGAGTTATTGCATAAGAAATCATTCCTTCCTTTTCAGCAAGCTTAACAGCAGTTCCAATTATGTCATCAGCTTCGTACCCGGGCAAAATGTAAAGCGGGATATTCATCAGTTCAACAATTTCTTTTATTCTTCCGATTTGAGGGATCATATCGTCAGGCATAGCTTCACGTGTTGCTTTGTATGCTTCGTATCTATCATGACGGAAAGTTTTTTCCTTCGAGTCCGTGGCAACTGCAATGTAATCCGGTTTGTGATCTTCAAGAACTTTTAACATCTGGCTCACAAAACCAAATACGGCCGAGGTAGGTTCACCTCTTTTTGTTTTTAAAGGACGGTTAATGAATGCATAATAAGCTTTGTAAGCCATCGCCATTGCATCAATAATAACAAATGATTTCTTTTTCATAGATCCCGATTTTAATTATAAGATTTACTTGATTGAAAATAATGATTAGATGCGTAAAATTAAATTCCGACAATAATTAGATTTGATTTGAAATCTAGAATTCAATAAAGTTTTTTATAATTTTGAGTAGGTAGTTTGGTGAGGATATATTTAATCCTATACTATCACGGGTGTAGCTGTGTTACCTAGTTAACTATAGATTAAATTTCCAATTGGAGGGAAAAATGGATTCAAAAAAAATGTTCGCAGAATTTTTCGGAACTTTCTGGCTTGTGCTTGGTGGATGCGGAAGTGCAGTATTAGCTGCTGCATTTCCTGAAGTTGGAATTGGTTTGCTGGGTGTAGCTTTAGCATTCGGCTTAACTGTTCTCACAATGGCGTATGCTATTGGACATATTTCAGGCTGTCATCTTAATCCTGCTGTGACTGTTGGTCTCTGGGCAGGAGGTAGAATTCAAGCGAAAGAAGTTCTTCCTTATATTGTTTCTCAAGTGCTCGGTGCAATAGCTGGCACAGGAGTTTTGTACTTTATCGCTAGCGGACAGGCAGGTTTTGATATTAATGGCGGTTTGGCTTCTAATGGATACGGTGAGCATTCTCCTGGTGGCTATTCATTAGTTTCAGGCTTTGTTACAGAAATTGTGATGACTTTCTTCTTCCTTTTCATAATTCTCGGCGCAACAGATGAAAGAGCACCTAAAGGATATGCTGGAATTGCGATCGGTTTAGCATTAACATTAATTCACCTCATCAGTATTCCTGTCACGAATACATCTGTAAATCCTGCAAGAAGTACCGGCCCGGCTATTTTTGTTGGCGGATGGGCCATATCTCAACTTTGGCTTTTTTGGATAGCTCCTTTAATTGGTGCTGCACTCGCTGGATTTGTTTATAACTTTTTTGGTGTAAAATCAAAGAGTTAAAGTAGATAAGATTCAATCCTGCCTGCAACACAGGCAGGATTGATTAGATCCGGCGTCATTAAAAATTACCTACGAATTCAATAAGGAAAATTATTTATGGTAGATAATATCTTAGTATTATTATTACCCATTCATTGTTTTGTTAAAGAAGTAAAATATAGAAAAAGATGAAGAAAACACAAGATTTAAATATTATTATGTCAAAAAATCTAGTTATTGTTGAATCGCCAACCAAGG
>CAZLJI010000366.1:0-3260 GCA_964559565.1 uncultured Ignavibacteriaceae bacterium
TAGAGCATCTGACTGTTAATCAGAGGGTCCCAGGTTCAAGTCCTGGTCGGGGAGCTCACAAAATCAACCACTTACATACTTTTTGTAAGTGGTTTTTTTATTGTCTTGCCAGAAACACGCCAGAAAGTGATGAGATTGTATAAATTTCAACTTCCTCCAGATTACACGAAGTAAGAAGAGAACTCGCAAAACCAACCACTTACAAACGAAAATGTGAGTGGTTTTTTGTTTTACGCCAGATTTACGCCAGAATTTGATGAATTCGACAGCTTTTTTATCCTTTCCTTTTATATGAAAAATATATCGGAATATATAACCCAATAACCACTTTCAATATTCTCTAGCACTGTTAATTCAACTGAAACATCACTATAATCGTTACCGTTGAATTATTTTATTATTTTCCTCAAGCTTGATAAATGCAAAATATATCTTAATTAACTTTGAGGTGTCCGATTTAATTTAAAGCCAAATCATATGAAAATCAAATTTCTTTATTTTTTAATCATTAACCTGTTCGTCTTTAATAATGTCATGGCACAGTGGTTATGGGAAATACCATATAAAACAGGTGTGAATCTGAATGATATACATTCTGTTGATGGAGTAAACTATTGGATTGTCGGGGATTATGGTACTATAATGAAATTTGACGGAAATGACTTTGAATATTATTATTTCCCCAAAACAACAAATTTAAATAGTATTCAACTTTACTCTGAAACTTCAGGCTGGATAGTCGGAGACAGTGGTACTATTCTTAAATACGATGGTTCAAGTTGGCAAGAGCAAGCCTCACCGACATCTTATAATCTTAATAGTATTTGGATTATTAATCAAGATAGTGCCCTTGCCTGTGGAGATCATGGAACAATTCTTCAATGCTCCAATAACATTTGGTTTGTTATGACAAGTCCGTATACCATTCTACCCCTTTTATCAATATCTGCAATTGATAATTATATCCAAGCAGTTGGTTATGATTATACATCTGGGAGTATCGAATTAGAATATATAAATCAAAACTGGAACATATATTTATATGGTGGTGAATTTTATGAAGTGACTTATCAAAATGACCTATCAAATGGTTGGTTAGGAGGTGGAAATGAAATACCAGGAATGGAAGGGGCTATCATATATCATCGATCGGTTCCCAATGGGACTTATGAATTAGAATATAATCATTGTGGTGCACCACCTTTTTGCTACAGTACCATAACTGATATTAGTATGAATGATGATAATCATGGTTGGTCAACTGAATTATTAGGCTCCGAGTATTATGTAAATCTTAATGATCCTTTTCTCTCTTTCAGATTGAATAAATATAATGGATCAACTTGGGAGACGCAATTTGAAGATACTAACTATGTAATTACAAGTATTCACTCTCCTACTGAAAATGAACTATTTGGTGTAGGTGAGGCAGGACAAATGATCCATTTCAAGAATAATTTATGGGATAATATAAATCCGACTTTCCCAGATTATTTAAACAGTGTGACTCTTTTGGATGAAAACAACGGTTGGGCTGTTGGAGAAAATGGTCTTATAATTAAATTAGAAAATGGTGAATGGATTGAACAGCAAAAATTTTCAGAAATTGACCTGAAATGTATAACATTTATTGATGATAACCATGGTTGGTGTGTGTCAGGAACAGAAGATTATACACCTTTCGCTGCGGGGAAGATTTATAAATACTCTAATGGTTCTTGGCTGCCTGAGGCTTATTCTGATATCTGCCTAAATTCGATTTCAATGGTAAGTGCTGATTTTGGAATAGCAGTTGGCGGAAGTGAGAGCGTAAACGGATGTATTTTAAAATATGATGGAAACTCGTGGAATAATATTACATCACCTACAGGTGCTCAATTAAACTCAGTGGATATGGTCAATTCGAACTTTGGGGCTATTGTTGGTGAAGGCACTATTTTGATGTACAATGGTTCAAGTTTTAACAATGTGCCTGGGTCATGGGGTAATATTAAATCTGTTTCTTTTTCCGACCCCTACCATGGATGGGCAGTTGATGGAGTAAATGTTTATAGATATCTAAATGGAGATTGGTCGATTTTTTGCAATCTTCCTGGTAACTTTTTTTCCGTCTATAGTATAGATGAATCATTGGCTTATATAGCAGGATGGGGGGTTATATATCGCTTTAATGGAATATCCTGGGACAAGCAATGTGATGAGAACGGAAAATCTGAGCTGGCTCCATTTCTAATAGGATGTTATTTTATAAATGATTCTGTAGGGGTAATGGTTGGAGGTATGAACTCAGAAACATGGTATGGATGTAATTTTGCGGCTATCATGAAAACTTCAAATGGAGGGATATATGTTGGAATAGATGAACCAAGTGAAGAACATATTAATTCGGAATTAATAAGCTTGAAAATCTATCCAAATCCAGCCAATGATATCCTAAACATTCAATTTGAAGAGACCAATGTGGATGCTCTATTAAACATCTACGATATCCAGGGGAAGACAATGATTTCGAAACAGATTCAACAGGAAAAGACAAATCTCGACATAGGTAATCTTAACCCTGGTGTTTACATCATCCGTATAGCGTATAATCACAATATGTTGACTCGAAAATTGGTGGTTTACTGAGAAATGTATTAATCGTTTTGATAAACCCTTGCTGGAGAAAATCTGGTGAGGGTTTGTCTTTTTAACTTCCTCCAGGTTACTGGAAGCGGGTGTCGGGTTTAATCGTTTTCTTTGGAACCACCCCTAAAAGCTATAACTTTACAGTAAACATTTTGCTGTCGATTTGAAATTAAACCAGAAATATCTGAAAGAGAATGAAAAAGGTCGTCATCCTTCTTTTATTTGGACTAACATTTCTAGCGTGTGAGAAAATTCCATACGATCAGTATTATGTTTGGGAAAATAATACCGATACAACACTTTTATTATATGTCAATCCGCCAGAGAACCCAGAAAACCCATATTTTCCAGTTACCGCATCAGATTGGACAGGCCGCTCATCCTCACCACCACCCGCCGGCTTAGTCTGACCCATATAATCCATTGTGAATCAATTTACTTGAGGGATCACTGACAGCCAGCCTTCGATGGTTAAATCGATCGGCCTTTCCACTTAAGCCTCTACAGATACAAATTCATTCTCAAATATTTCCAACATACCCATTCGTTATTTTCATCGAGCACCCACCCCTGACCTGGCATAAAAAAAGCCCCCCTTTTCAGGCAGGCTTTTCGATAATGACCGTGAGGCA
>CAZLJI010000367.1:0-1541 GCA_964559565.1 uncultured Ignavibacteriaceae bacterium
CAAGCATCCCCTAGCCCATCATTATCACTATCTTCCTGATTTGGATTAGAGATATACATGCAATTATCAGCATTTTCAGGTATTCCGTCGCTATCAGAATCATCTGGAACCATTATTGCCCATATGGAGAAGCTTGTTGCGCTGAAGGTTAATGTGTTTGCAGTCATATTCTTTACAGCGTATCTTCTTACCCAATTTGTTCCATTCCATTTGTAAGCATCTATTGCTTTTTCTCTATCGCTTCCTTCAGGGATTCCGTCCTGTTCATAATTCATTACAATCGTGACAACCTGTCCATTGAAGAATATATCTGGATTAAAGATGAATACATAACTTGAGAATATACTTCCAAGCAAAGGAGTCATGCACTTGCTGTAATTCATATTTGCACAAGCAGAATAATTTGCTGGATCTGAACAAGTAAGAGAGCCGCTTGGACAATCAGAACAAGAAAATCTTGTTTTTCCAGAAGCTACATAAGTACATTTATTTGTGCATGTTCCCGAGCTGCATAATGCAGTAGGTCCTACTGGGAAAACACTGCAAGTTCCATGGCAGAATTGCTCTAAGCATTGATATTCTGCGCATTCTCCAACTCCATAATCTAATGGGCTGCTTACCTGGGTTATAGAGAATATAGATCCATTAGGCGCAGCGCCAGGAGGAATAATCATAGTAACATTTGCGGATATTAATGTTGTAGTGGTAGAATTATCTATTGCTGTAGAATTGCTTCTTGTTGGATCGCAAGTATTAGGGGTGACTGCAGGACAGATATCGCAAGCATCTCCGCCATCTGAAATATCTCCATCAAGATTTTCTTGAAGAGGATTATATGCCATAGGACAATTGTCAACATCATCATTAAATCCGTCGCCGTCAGTATCTAAAACAGCACAATCTACAACATCAGCAGCATCTGTTAAACCATCACAATCATTATCTAATGTATCTGAACATGAAGTTTCAGGTGTTTGTGTTGGAATTCCTGCTGTGCAAGTATCTCCTAATGTTCCAGCAGTACAAGTTGTTATTCCAGAAGCAGCGCATACTCCAAGTCCACAAGATGTTGGTGTTGATGCCCAATTATCATCAGCAACTCCATTGCAGTTTTCATCAATATTATTGCAGTTATTATCTGTTCCTGTTGGACTTCCAGGCGTACAAGAATCAATCATGCTTCCGCTAACGCAAGATAAAGTTCCAGCGCTTGCACATACTCCAAGTCCGCAAGATGTTGGTGTTGATGTTATTCCGTTATCAATAGTTCCATCACAATCATCATCTATATTATTGCAAGTTTCTACTACAGGAGTTATCTCACCGATACAAGCTCCAAGATCTCCATTAATATCGCAAGTTTTTGTTCCAAATTCACAAGCGCCTATGTCTCCCCAAAGTCCAGTACTACAAGATTCCGTATCTCCTTCTAAACAGTTACATCCGTCACTTGGATCGCCATTGCAATTTTTATCAACTAAAAGAATATCACAGTTTTCTGCTGCACCAGGATGTATTGCTGGATCAAGATCATCGCAATC
>CAZLJI010000367.1:1641-3255 GCA_964559565.1 uncultured Ignavibacteriaceae bacterium
TATCACAGTTTTCTGCTGCACCAGGATGTATTGCTGGATCAAGATCATCGCAATCAACATTAATTCCATCATTGCATGCTGCAGTTGTATTCCAACCATCGCCGTCAGCGTCTGTGCATGAAGTACATGCAACAGTATTAAATATGCAAGATGCAGAACAAGAAAGTGTTCCTCCATTAAATCCTTGGCTTACGCAAGTTTGTCCGTTAAGATTTGCCCCATCGCATTGTTCACCATCATTAATTATTCCATCTCCACAAGACTCTGTAGCAACACAAGCATTCCATCCGTTACATTGAGTGTTACAAGTTTGTGTTCCTGCATATCCATTAATTGTACATGCTTGAACATTTCCATCACAAGTTTCTGTTCCTTCAACAATATTGTTTCCGCATGTTTGTGTTGGTGCAGATCCTACGAAAAATGAATTTGAAAAGTCTAGATAATTTTCAGGATAAATCCCATAAGCATAACAATCTTCTGGAGGCCAATTATAATTATTAAAGGACCCATAACATAGACAATCAGATCCACTAACTTGATTTCCACCGAATCTATCACTACTAGGACAATAAAGACTAACATCCCCATAAGTAGAATCGTAAGTATAAGCCTCAACACAATTACCATCTCCATAATTTGGAATGAAATCATACCAATTATCACAAGCCCAATCATTGTAAATATATATATACGGATAGTTATCATTATAACAATAACCATAATTATTAGGCTCAGCATAACCAGCCCAATTGAATCCAGGAGAATTCAAAACAACATCGCAATCGCTAGTACAATAAGGCAAATTAGGGTCGCATCCAGAATCAGGTTGGCAAATATCTCCAAAACCATTATTGTCTAGATCTTCTTGCCCCGGATTGTAATCGTATGGACAATTATCAACATTTCCGCATATTCCATCGCCATCAAGATCATTATCGTAATCGTAGGGGCAGATATCACAGGCATCACCCATAGTATCACCATCTGAATTTAGCTGATCAGGATTTGAAACATTTGGACAATTATCACTTGCATCACAAAGCCCATCCATATCTACATCAGAACACCAACCAGGGCAATAATCTAAACTATCTGCTTTTTGCCAGCTCAAGGTAGGATAGCCATTTCCCTGGCAGAAAGTATCCCAGCCAGTTACAAAATTCCAATCCTTCATTGGACCATAGCTGTAATTATAAAAATCGATTTTATTATTAGCCTTATAGGTAATACTGCCTGCAGGATTAGTGTATGTTTGATAAGCAGAAGTCGCGCTATCTCCCGGTACATCGTACCATCCATCCTTGCTAAGAGTTGTACGAGCAAGATCAACTATATATCCTGCAAACCCTGCCGGATATCTTTGACTAGTGATTTTGGATACTGCAAAAGAGCTATATAACCCTGAGTACAAATCCACATATCCGATTACTCCACCACTAAAAGAGCCAGAAACATTCCCGATAGAATATGAATTTGTAATCGAACTGCTTTGAGAAGTTCCAACTAATCCCCCGGATGCTTGTGTGCCCGTTAATGGACCAGTTACTGAACCAACAAAGTAAGAATTCATTATGCCCGATGTACCCAATCTACCAACTAACCCACCAGTAT
>CAZLJI010000368.1:0-3250 GCA_964559565.1 uncultured Ignavibacteriaceae bacterium
CAGATCGCGTTTCTGCATATTTTCTGCAGAATCATTTTCCAGTTTTGGCGATGTAGTACTGGTTGATGGGCGATCTCTTACAAACAGAGATATTAGAGATGCTGAAGTATTAATCGTCCGTTCTATTACCCGTGTAGATGAAAATTTATTAGCTGGAAGTAAAATTCAATTTGTTGGAACAGCAACAATCGGTAAAGATCATATTGATCTTGATTACCTGCAAAACAGAAATATCAAATTCGCTGATGCTAAAGGCTGTAACGCTGATTCAGTTGCTGAATATGTTTTTACTGCTCTTTTGAAAGTTGCGTCAGAAAATAACATTACTCTGAGTGATAAAGCGATTGGTGTAGTCGGAATTGGAAATATCGGAAGTCGTGTAGCCCGAATTGCAGAATCTCTTGGAATGAAGATTTTAAAAAACGATCCGCCACTGGAACGCGCAGGAATCGGGAAAGATTATATAAGCCTGGAAGAAATTCTGAAGGCGGATATCGTCACTTTTCACGTTCCGCTTTCATTTGAAGGAATTGACAAAACGCATCATCTGCTCAATGAGAGTAATTTAAATCTGATAAAAGACAATGCTATAATCATTAATACTTCAAGAGGTCCTGTAATTAATAATGCTGCTCTCCTCGAAGAAACCAAACAGAATAAATTTCATTTAGTGCTTGATGTCTGGGAAGATGAACCGTTAGTCAATATTGATCTACTCTCTAATACTAATATCGCAACTGCACATATCGCGGGTTATTCATTTGAAGGTAAAGTTAACGGTACAAAAATGATTCACGATGCTTTATGCAGTCATTTAAAAATTGAATCAACCTGGATACCAAACATTCCTTCAATTGATAAATCAGAATTGACTCTGCCAGTAGTAAATTCAGATGAAGAGAGATCATATAAAATGCTAAGTTCGATCTACCGGATTGAAGAAGATGATAAAAAATTAAAAAAAGTATCAACTCACCTCCCGGGTGATCAAGCAGCATATTTCGATTTCCTAAGAAAAACTTATCCTGTGAGAAGAGAGTTCAGCAATTTTTCTGTTTTGCTTTCTGAGAGCGACAAACATCTGAAATTATTTCTTGAGTCACTTCGGTTCAGAATAAAAATGATTTAGTCTTCATTATTAAGTTTAAATTCAATTGGAATTTCCATTTGAACTTTTACTTTTTGTCCCTTTATTAAACCGGGTTTGAAGCGATGATAGAGAATCGCAAGTCTTGCTGCTTCATCACAGCCGTAACCAATTCCTTCAATTACCTGTGCATCAAGGACTTCACCATCTCTATCCACGAAAGTTAATACCTTTACTACGCCTTCAACTTTTTCATCTTTTGCTTCTTCAGGATAGCCAATCTTTTTCAAGATTGCATCCATACCTCCGTACGGTTCCGGCAATACTTCTACTGTTTTATAAAATGCAGGATCGTCCTCATAATTCTTTTCTTCTTCAATAGTCGGAGGTAATTGATCGTCATTATTTTGCTTTTTCTTTTTTTGAGTTGTCGGAGGTTTAATTACGACAATTTCGTCTGCTTTCTTTTCTTCTTTCGTTGGACCGGTATCAAGCACAATTTTATCAACCACAAGGATTCCTTCTTCATAATAAATATCATCGATGTACTTACCTGTACTGTCAAATAATGATGTCGGTCCTTCTCTTTTGCCATTTTCAATGGAAAACATCTCTTGCAGAACACCTTCTTGGTTATATCTTCTCACAAGCCCATCAACGCGCCCGTTAACATAAGTAAGCTCTTCTTTCAGATTTCCACTTTCCCAATAAAAACTTGCATCTCCGTCACGAACATTGTCTCTCAGACGAACAATTGATTCAATTTTGCCGTTGTTGTGATAAGAAATGACCGAATCCAACTGTGCGGCCGCTTCAATAGTTATTACTAAAAATGATAAAATAATTATTCTAAACATATTCTCTTATTAATTTTTCAGGGAAAAAAGATACAATTTAATCGTGAGTTAAAAGAGGCATTATAACAGCAACAATAAAAACAATACTAGCAATACCCAGAAATGCATATCCGACGAAGTAATCGTATTCAAGAATGCCAAGAGTTCCTAGAAGATAATGCCAATCATGATAAACTTTATTACCGCCAAGTAAAGGAAGCTTTCTTGCCTGTGCATCAGCAGCGTAAACACTTATGTTAATAAAATTTTGTCCCAGCCAGAGAAGTCCAAACTGCACACCTGTTCTGTAACTATTTCTAAAAAAATAAGCTGCAATGATTGAGGGCAAAATTATCTGCATCAAAGTCCCGCCGAGAGTATAAATAAACTTGCCAAATAGAATAAAGAAAAAATGTCCTGCTTCGTGGATTACAAGATCAATATTATCCAGCAATCCAAATTCACCCCGATTTATAATCCAATATGTTGCAAGTGGTAAAATAATAATTGAAGGGATCCATCTTTTACTTATATCCCAATTCGTAATTGGCTTTGCTTTTTTTAAGCTTAATTCTGACTCTTTGTTATTTTCTTGTTCAGTGTGCATTGTTTATATGAAAATCACTCTTTAACTTCGCAACCAAATTTATAATTAAACAAACCTGTATCAAACAAATCTAAGGAGGAAATAATGTTGAAAACATTTCAACTATCGGTAATACTTATCTTTATTTTTTCACTGACAACATTCGGTCAGCAAATTAAAACACCGCGACCAAGTCCGGATGCTACTCTAATACAAAGTGTCGGAGTGACTGAAGTAAAAATTGATTATAGTTCACCGGGAGTTAAAGGAAGAAAAATCTGGGGTGAACTTGTTCCTTTTGGAGAAATTTGGCGCACCGGTGCTAATGAAGCAACTACCATCACATTCAGCGATGTGGTAAAAATAAATGGAAACGAATTACCAGCAGGAACGTATGCCATCCACACAATGCCAGGGGAAAAAGAATGGGAATTCATTTTCAGCAAAGATACGAAGGTAGACGGAAGTTCAAATTTTGATAAAGAGAAAGAAGTACTACGTGTAAAGGCAAAACCAGAAGAACACCATTTTATGGAAAGAATGACTTTCCTTATTACAGATGTTACAGACAATTATGCTGTTGTAAATCTGATGTGGGATAAATTAAAAGTATCCTTTAAGGTTGAAACCAGTACACCGGAATTATTCCTGAGTAAAGCCAGAGAACAATTAAGCTGGTCGCCGACTTTTCAAGCCGCTCAGTATTGTTTAACAAGCAATACAAATCTCGAAGAAGCATTA
>CAZLJI010000369.1:0-3247 GCA_964559565.1 uncultured Ignavibacteriaceae bacterium
AAATATTCTTCAGCTTCCAAAACTTCAGTTCTTTGAAGATGCCTTATCTCAATAGAAATTTTCTCAAGCGTTGCACCAATTACGGCAAGGGCATTCATGAACTCAGCATGTCGGTCTCTCTGAATAACCTGTGTGGAAACACTTGCTGGTTTAAGATTCATCTTTTTGCAGACATACTCTTCAACTTTTGGGGAAAGGTGCTCAAAAGTTCCAACAGCACCAGATATCTGCCCAACACTAATTGAGTCAATTGCATTTTGAAGTCGTTTAATATTTCTCTTTGTTTCTTCGTACCAGAGAGCAAATTTGAGTCCCATAGTTGTTGGTTCAGCATGTATGCCGTGTGACCTGCCAATACAGACTGTATTTTTATGTTCGATGGCTCTTGCCTTCAATGCTCCTTTAAGTTCGAGCAATTGTTTCATTAAAATCTCACCAGATGATTTCATCTGGTAGGCGAGGGTAGTATCTAAAATATCAGATGATGTCATTCCATAATGAATATGTCGCGATGCAGGGCCAACATATGCGGCTACGTTTGTCAGGAAAGCAATCACATCGTGTTTCGTCGTTTCTTCTATTTCAAGAATTTTTTTAACATCGAAAGCGGCTTTTTCTTTTATTGTCTTCAGATCTTCTTCGGGAAGCTCACCCATTTCTTTTCTGGCTTCACAAGCAAAAATTTCAATTTTTAACCATGTAGAGAATTTAAATTCGTCTTCCCAAATTTTTCCCATTTCGGGCAGTGTGTAACGGCTAATCATCCTTTTACCAGTTTCATTTGTTTAGTTAATTCCTTTTCGTCTCTAATAATTTTGACACTAACTGACTGTCCTGTTCTGAATTCGTGGAAGACGCTAAAAATTGTGTTTTCATTATTAATCTTGAATCCTTCAATCTCAACAATTATATCACCGACTTCAATGCCAGCTCTCTCAGCAGGAGTGTTGGGATAAATTTTTGTAACAATCACTCCTTTAGTACTTTGAAGATGATAATATTTTGCTATCCCTTCATCAATTGTTTGAATTCTCATCCCGATTTCAAAATTCCTGTCGATGCTTCCTTTTTCTTTTAGTTCCTCGACAATCTTTCTGACTTTGTTTATTGGTATCGCAAAACCAAGACCAATATTTCCAGTGTTACCTCCGGAAGTAAAAATTAAAGTGTTCATTCCTATAACTTCGCCTTCACTATTGACTAAAGGTCCGCCACTATTTCCTCCATTAATTGAAGCATCTGTTTGAATCATATTTAAATAATATCGGTTGTTAATTGCGTCAAGGTTCATTCCTGTTGCACTTACTACACCCACAGTAACTGTTGGCTTGTCATTCAATTCAAAGAGACCGAAAGGATTACCGAGTGCGATTACCCACTCACCAATAATTATATCATCGGAATTTCCTAATGAAACGAATGGGAAATCGTCACCGTCTATTTTAAGAAGGCAAATATCGCTCGCGTTGTCACTTCCGATTACTTTTGCATCAAATGTTCTTCCGTCAGTGAGTGTTACAGTAATTTTAGTTGCATTTCCGGCTACGTGATCGTTAGTTACAATATATCCATCGGAAGAAATTAAATAACCCGATCCTAATCCTTTGACTTCCTGACTGTATGTTCCTCTGTTGCCAAAAAATCTTTGAAAGAATGGATCGTCAAACATAGAAAAGAAGGGATCTTTGTACTCTCTGATTTCAATTACATTTATTCCAACTATCGCAGGACTAACTTGTTTTACAGTTTCAGTTATAATGTTTCGTCTTGAATTGGTAATCTCATCGTTGTTTTTATCTTTTTGATTTTGAAACTGAGCAAGGACAACATTCTGATCATTGTCAGAGAATCCAGAGACTTTGATAAGATTCAGTTTACTGTTAATATAGACAGCAGCTATGAGTACTACGAGTAAAATACCGATGATAACTAATTTATTTTGTTTGATCATTTTTTAAGCTTCCAATTATTTTTTTGTTCAGATATTAATTCTTTTAGTGGCTCAATATGTCTGATGAAAATTATGATTAGGGCAGCACTACTTACCATCAGCAATACACCTAAATTGACCGGCTGTGGAAATGCATACTTCACAGCAATATCAGAAGTCCCAAAAACCACGAATAAAGAAAGAACAGTCGAACTAATATTAGCTAAAATGATATTCTTTCTCATCACCATAAAAATCACCCAAAGTACAGCCCATACAGCCAATAAAAAAGGAAACACAAATGCTGCACCTCCGGCTGCAGTTGATAATCCACGACCGCCTTTGAAATTTAGCCAGGGATTATAACAGTGACTGAAGACGGCAAAAAGCAATGAGAGTGCAGGATAAATGGATTCATCAGGAAAAAGTAAAACTGAAATTATGGTAGAACCGAGTCCTTTCAAAAAATCAATCAAAAAGACGGAGATGCCAATCAACTTTGAGTTAGTTACTTCGAACGAGTTCATTGCACCGACATTTCCTGTACCTTCCCTTGTAATATCAGTTCCTCTAGTCATTTTGAGCAGGATGTATGCTGAAGGAAAAGAGCCGAGCAAATAGCCAATTGTTAAACTTATCAGATATTCCATAAAAAAATAGAGTTATTAACTGAATAAATTTAATGATTTTCAGGATGAATTTATGTGGTTATGAGGGATGAGAGGCGGCGGTCAGATTCGAACTGACGAATAAAGGTTTTGCAGACCTTCGCCTTGGACCACTTGGCAACGCCGCCTAAAAAGAATCCCGACTTAGTCGGGATCAGAGCGGGAAACGGGACTCGAACCCGCGACATCAACCTTGGCAAGGTTGCGCTCTACCAACTGAGCTATTCCCGCATACAATATCTTTAGAACATTGTCATTAAAAGACGTGCGAAATATAATATCGTGCTCTCATTTATGCAATATTCTTAAAATAAAAAGAGCCGCAAAAGCGGCTCTAAAAAAATAAATTTGAGTGAAATTTATTTCATCAACATCATTTTTCTAACACTTGAAAATTGAGCAGTTTCAATTTTGTATAAATACATTCCACTTGATAGTGAAGATGCATCGAAAGAAACGTTATATGAACCTGCATCCATATTTTCATTCTTAAGAACTTCTAATTCCTCACCTAATAAGTTATAGATAGCCAATTTAACAAATGAAGGTTCTGCAAGTGAGAAATTAATTGTAGTTGTTGGGTTGAAAGGATTAGGATAGTTCTGTCCAAGAGCAAATTCAACTACGCCAATAACTTCAACTTCAATTG
>CAZLJI010000370.1:0-3245 GCA_964559565.1 uncultured Ignavibacteriaceae bacterium
ATGTTCAAAATTATAATGAAATTTTAGATTGAGAATATTAGTTTATGGAATCAACAGTAGTGAATATTCCACTTTTAGCTCTTTTACCTTTCGTGTTAATGCTTCTGACAATTGCAATGTTTCCGCTCTTTTGGAATCACTTCTGGGAAAAAAATAAAAATAAATTAATTATTTCAATAATTCTGAGTATTCCTGTTATCATCTATCTTCTTTCAGCCGGATTTAGTGAAAAACTCATTGAGACAATTGTATTTGATTACTTACCATTTATTATTCTCTTAGGCGCTTTATTTACTATAACCGGAGGAATATTTCTTTCTGGTGATATTGAAGCAAAACCTGTAATCAATACATTATTTCTCTCGGCTGGTGCAGTGCTGGCATCATTTGTCGGAACGACGGGTGCGGCAATGCTTTTGATCAGACCAGTAATTCAAACTAACAAGCAACGCAAACATAAAGTCCACACAATTTTATTTTTTATAGGAATTGTAGCTAATTGCGGTGGTCTTTTAACTCCATTAGGTGATCCTCCATTATTTATGATGTATTTAAGAGGTGCACCATTTGAGTGGTTTTTGAATTTATTTCCTGAGTGGCTTTTTGTAAATATTTTTTTACTGATCATTTATTTTTTTGTTGATTCTTATTATTACAAAAAGGAAGATCCATCAGCGATAAAAATTGATAAATCAGTAATCCATCCATTGAAGCTTGAAGGAAAAATGAATTTTATTTTTCTATTTGTGGTAATCTTAGCAGTTGCTTTTTTAAATGAAGAGTATCTGACAATTATCCATTCAAATCATTACTTCAAATTTATCAGAGAAGCAGTAATCTTGTTAGCTGCTTTGTTATCAATGAAACTCACACCAAAACTGTTAAGAGACTCCAATAATTTTACCTGGCAGCCAATTCAAGAAGTTGCCTACTTATTCTTAGGTATTTTTATCACAATGGTACCGTGTTTGTTATACCTTGAATCAAATGCAAAAATACTTGGCATTTCATCGCCAACTCATTTTTACTATTACACCGGTTTATTAAGCAGCTTTTTAGATAATACACCTACCGCTGTAACATTTCATTCTCTGGCATTGGGACTCGGAGGCAATTCAGGTACATTGATAGCAGGAATTCCCGAGGAAATTTTAAAAGCTATCTGTACAGGTGCTGTGTTTTTTGGAAGCATGACTTACATAGGCAATGGTCCAAACTTTATGGTTAAGACAGTAGCTGAAGAAAATAATATCAAGATGCCGGATTTTTTCAGCTATATTATAAAATTTTCCTTAATAATACTTTTACCAGCATTCATAATAACCCAATTATTAATTCTATAGTTAAAAATATTCAATATGAAAAACGAAAGCTTAAATCCGTGGCACATAGTATCTCCGGGAAAAAATATCCCGGAATTTGTGAACAGTATAATTGAAATTCCTAAAGGTTCTAAAGCAAAATACGAATTGGATAAAACCAGCGGATTACTAAGACTGGACAGAGTTCTTTTCTCTGCTGTACATTACCCGGCTAATTATGGATTTATTCCACAAACTTATTGTGAAGATAATGATCCGCTTGATATTCTGGTTATCTGTTCAATTGATGTAGATCCGTTATGCATAATTGAAACGAAAGTGTTGGGTGTAATGCATATGGTTGATGAAGATATGAAGGATGATAAAATAATCGGTGTGGCAAAAAATGATATTGCTTTGAATTACATCAATGACCTGAATGAATTGCCACCGCATACAATGATTGAGTTGCAGAGATTTTTTGAAGATTACAAAAAACTAGAAAATAAACATGTAATTGTGAAAGATTTTTTGGGAAAGAAAGAGGCCTTTAAGATAATTAATGAGAGTGTAGGTATGTATATTGAAAACCGAAATAAATTAATTTCTGATTATTTATAATTAATAAAAGATGAAAAAATTATTTATTACAACTATCCTTCTTATCGTTCCGGCATTAGTTACTTGCCAATCTCAAACCGATACTATATATCTTGCTTTCTGGAACCTTGAAAATTTATTTGATATATCTGACAATCCGGAAATCAATGATGAAGATTTTCTACCTAACGGTGAAATGGAATGGACGGAAGATCGGCTGGATAAAAAAATGTATAATCTGGCAAGAGTAATAAGAATGATGAATAGTGGAAATGGACCGGATCTTTTAGGTGTTTGTGAAGTTGAAAATCAGGCGGTTCTTGATACGATGATAAGAAGATACTTATCGGATCTGGTTTATAAATCCGCCTATCTGGAATCACCTGATAAGAGAGGGATTGATAACGGACTAATTTTCAAATCAAATCTATTTAATCTTTTGAATGTTCAGGCAGATACTGTTCATCTTTCTGATGGTTGGCCAACAAGACTTATCTTTGGAGTAAACCTACTTACCAGTGAAAATAAAAAGATAACAGTTTTTGTAAATCATTGGCCTTCACGTAGCGGTGGACAATTAGAATCCGAACCAAATAGAATTGCAGCCGCACAAACTCTTCGCGATGCTGTTGATAGAATTATCCAATCAGATTCAAGCTCGAATATTTTTATCATTGGAGATTTTAATGATGATCCGGTGAATGTTTCAGTCCTGGAAACTCTGTCCGCTCATCCGATTAAATGTGATTCATTGAATATTGATTATGAATTTAAATCTGAAGGAGAATTATTCAATCTTTCTTATCAGGCTTATGAAAAAGGGGAGGGAAGTTTTAAATATAAAGATACCTGGAATATGCTCGATCAGATTATTGTTACTGGATCGACTATCGTTGGAAATAATTTTAATTACAGCTGCAATTCTTTTGAAGTGTTTAAACCAGAGATAATTGTTACACGGTCGGGACAATACGAAGGTACACCTTTTCCAACTTTTGGAGGAAGAAGGTATCTTGGTGGATACAGTGATCATTTCCCTGTTTTAGCAAAGTTCAAAATATTAAGGAGTACAGATTGAAAAAGGAATTATTAATTTTTGGAGCAAGCGGCGCACTCGGGAATGGGGTTACTGAAGTATTTCTTAAAAAGAATTATGACAAAATTTATTTATTCGATTTCAAACACAAAGCACAATACAACACAAAAGTAAAGCAAATATTAGTTAAAGATTTATCAGTTGAAGAAAATGTTAAAATTGCTTTTAGCAATGTAACCGCTTCTGCTGACACAGCATTTTTTCTCTTTAGTACAGTCGGTGGTTTTACTGGCGGAAAAAAGATTTGG
>CAZLJI010000371.1:0-3227 GCA_964559565.1 uncultured Ignavibacteriaceae bacterium
AATTCAAATCTGTTGTCTCAATAAATCCATCCTGATTTACATCACCACCATAAATGCACCACTTACTGCCTATCAACTTTAAATTGTTTCCGTACGCTTTATTTGCTCCAGTTGTGAAATCATATGTTAAACTATTGGCTGTGAAAGTTTGTGGTAGTGCACTCCAGGTTTCAACAGCGTTCCTATGCTTCAGTACTATGTAATAAGGGATTCCATTTGAGGCATTAGTAAAACTGGCGGAACCTTGACCATTACCATCTAAAAGAATTTGAGTTTGATCTACCAATGAATATGGTGCCGTTGTATTTCGTAGTTGTACGTTTACTGAATCCGATATCATAGTTGTTCCGTCGAAAAATCCTTCCAGAAGCGCAATCAAAGAAGTAATTTCAAAGACATTTGCAATCTGCATTGATACCGGAATTGTAATTATAGAATTCAGTGGATCATTGCTGTATATTACAACATCCATTGTGTAATTACCAAAAGGATAATCCTCAGAATTAAATGTTAGAATAACATCAACAGAATTACCATTATATATTCTTCCACTACTGATATCGTTTGATATCCAATCTGGATCAGAAGAGATTTTTACTGCTAACCCGTTCGATATATATATTGCATTGTATGCTATTTGCAAACCATCAGTCCCGGTCGAATTCTCAATACCAACTGTAGCCGAAGTCAGTGTTGCATTCATGTTATTATAGTAAAACATAATCTTTCCACTAGAATACAGGACGATCTGAAATGTGAGTGATCCGGTTGCATTGTATTTTTGCCAGTTTGTGAACTGGATATAAAATTTGTCATTGTCCAATAAATAATGAACGGTACCTTGCGTCCTTCCATCAAGATCATCCCAGAACGGAGCGATAATATTATTTGGTAAACCTGTTGCAGGAATTGCAGCATTTGTAAGGTATGATGAAGACAAAGCATTAAAGCTTAAGAAGCCATTCGTACTTAAATAAAGATTATTGTACATACTACCATAATATTTGAATTGAAATCCGATTGGGATAGCATTTGTCCAGCCATCGTCAAGCGTACCGTTGGGAAATGAAACTTGGACAGCGGAAGGATTCGACATAATATTGTACCAAGAATATTGTGGTCCATTAGGATCATTACTATCTATCCATTTATAACCAAATAAATCCGGTCCGCCCTGACCATCTATACTGACGCCATTATCTCCTACTTGATTTTCTTTATCAATTTCATCCTCCTTTAATTCTGGATCTAAACTTTTTGGGAGAAGCTTAACTCCAATTAATCCAGGCGGGAAAGTGTTATTTTCAAGTGAAACAGTAAAATCAAGAGTAGATGAGAGTGTTGTATTGTTTGAAATATTAATTGTATCAGTAACGGTACTTTGAGGAGCTAATAATTGACTTATTGCTAATGGGTTTACTCCTATCTGCGGCGCAATCCAGGTAGTTCCTGAAGAAGGATTTGATATGTTTGACCAGTTGCCCCACATATCGCTTGACTTAATTGAAAAGTGATATGTAGTTGAAAAATTTAATCCGCTTACATTAAAAGTTTCAGTTGCACCGATTGTATCGGGTGTACCAATAAAGTTTAAAGGTGTTGCGTTATAAAATGTCGTCTCATCAATTATTGGATTTGTTGAAAATCGGATATCATAATCTGTTATTCCATTTAAAGTAGAATCAAATGGAACTGTCCATTGAAGAGCCACAGAATTTGACGTTGGATTTAAAACTGTCAGATTTACGATAGGATCGGGAGGAGTTAAATCTGGAATACCTAATGATAAAAATGCAGCATACACATCAATCAGTCCTGTTCCGTAAGTATTATCTTCTCCCACTGTTCCTAGATCCCTTGCTGTGCTGTACAATGCTTCAAGTATTTGTTTCCCGGTAAGATTTGGAAACGCCTGCTTAAGCAAAGCTACTGCGCCTGCAACGTGTGGTGATGCCATCGAAGTACCTGAAGCTGATGTGTATCCTCCCGAACTGTTGCAAGAGCGAACAGATGTTCCCGGCGCTGATACTTCGGGTTTTATTAACAATGAACCTGTTCCACCACAAACTGAAGGTCCACGACTTGATGAATTGGATATCGGATCATTCGACCCGCCAAGCCATAAGGCACCATTTATATTAGCAACGCAAAAAACATTTACATTATTTGTATTAATATTTTTTGGTTTTGTAATTGTTGAGACACCAGGTCCAGCATTACCTGCAGAAAATATTACTGCAATTCCTGCAGTTTCAAGCGCATCGAATGTAGTTTTATAAATTCCAGAACACTCGTTAGTTACATCCGGATCGTACCAGCTATTACTTATTACATCTGGCATATCATTAGTTGTAGCAGGATTTCCGTCGGGATTTAGTGCCCATTGAAATGCAGCAATAGAATTTGAAGTATGCGGACTCGAACATATCGTTTTTGCAGCGATCCATTCAGCATCAATAGCAACACCAACTGTGTCTGCTGTGGTTGTTGATCTTCCAACCATTGTACCCATTGTGTGAGAACCATGATAATCACAGTCGTTTGGTGTAGTAGTTCCTCCTGACGGATCAAACCACGCCTGGTTATAAGGAACGTGATTACCTCTCCATTTATATTGAAGAGCCGGATGCTGAAGCTGAACTCCGGTATCAATTCCCATTACAAGTCTTCCCTGCCCGGTAATTCCCATCTCCCAGAGTAGATGAGCATTTATTATTTTCAATCCGGGTTCTATTGATTCAATTCCCTCTGTATCATGATTTACTTCAATAGGTTTATCGAGTTCAAGAATTGCATCAACATCTATCTGACTTATGTCTAGTCTGAACATTAGTTCTTCTATAACATTTATTTTTGCCTCAACCATCACTAGATTAGCAATCCAGAACGATTCATACTGAAATACTTCACCCGACTGTGTTTTCCCATCCAGATAAGAAAGTAAATTAGACTGAGTCATTGCTGCTTTGGACTGTAATGCAATTATAAGTTCTGATACTCTTTGAGGAATTGGAACAGATTGCACATAGAATTGATCGTCCATTGAAACAACATCTACCTGATCTCGCAATAAAACTAAAACCTTGATGTAATCATCAGGATTTGCTTTCGATATTGCATCCTGAAGTCTTGAACTTACTTCAACCTGGCCGAATAATAAACCAGAATAAATTAAAATTGTAAACGGGAGAATGAATATTTTTTTCATTTTGAACTCTAATTTTTAT
>CAZLJI010000372.1:0-3219 GCA_964559565.1 uncultured Ignavibacteriaceae bacterium
TTATTTCACAAAGTAAAAACGATGTGTTAAAGACTCAAGCTGAAGAGCATATGAGTGCAGGAAAATTTGGGGAAGCAATTAATCTTCTGAATCGATTCATCTCTGCCAATCCACAGGATGCACAGGGCTATAATCTCCGAGGTTTATGCTATGAGAATAGGAAGGATTATGAGAAATCTGTTTATGATTTCAGGTCGGCGGTAAAGCTTGATCAGAAAAGTAAAACCTATAACGAAAATCTGGAACGGGTAGTGAAAAGTTGGGAAACACTTCTTTATAACAAGATTGTTGGTTTTAAACGTGAAATAAAAATCACTCCCGATAAACCGGATAATTATCTGGAAGTCGGGAAGTGTTTTAAAAATCTCGGCAACTGGTTGGAAGCTGAAAAATGGTATGATGAATATATTAAAAGAGATATCCTTTCTGCAGATGAATTGATTAGATATACTGAGATTCTGGCGAAGAATAATCATATTTCTAAGGGTGAACCGCTGCTAAAAAGTTATACCGAAAAATACCCGGACGATCACAGGTTGTGGTCAAGATATGGTTACTTTACAATGTGGCTAGGTAAAAAAGAAATTGCCATCAAGGCATTTGAAAAAGCGCTTGAACTCAGACCATACTTTAAAGAAGCATTGGATGGATACGATCTTGTGCGAGGAAAAGGTTATATCTATACTGTTAATGATACTACAAGTAGATTCAATTATGGTTTGCCTGTTTCAACTGGAAAAGGTGAATATCCTATTGATAAATATTACAGAGTCCTCAATAAGAAACCGTACGAGAATGAAACGAGAATACTACTCATCAACGAACTGATTAAAAATAACAGATATGCCGAAGCTGAAGAACAATTAAAGATTCTATTCAACACCGAAGCATACAAGAATAAAGTTGATGAACTTGATAAATCTTTAGAGATCAGCAAAAATCAGTATTACGATAAGCGTATCGCGGTTTTAGAAAAAGATCTTTCAGTTAATCCCTTTGATAAAAAATCAAATCTGGAATTAGCGCAGATATTTGCTGAAAAAAAGGAGTTTGATTCATCTCAATTAATTTTCAGTAAATTATTAAAAGAATATCCTTCTGATGAAGAAGTACTTTATAAGTACGCACTTGTTTGTTTAGCCTCGGGTGATTTAAATACAGCTTATGAAAATGCGGAAATCCTGATAAGTAAAAATCCTGATAATAAGAATTATCAACTTCTGTTTGGACAGATTTCTACCTGGTTAAATAAAGATCCTGAGTCAGCAAAATTTTATCTTGAAAAGGTTTTGAGCAAGGACCCATCGAACTATCCTGCACTTTCAACTTTAGCTCTTCTATTGATTCAGAATAATCAGCTGGCTGATGCAGAAAAATATTTGGGAGAACTTTCTCAGCTCAATTCCAACTATCCTGAATATTTAAAGCTTACCTATATGATGGAAGCACAGAAAAAAATAAATGAAGATGCTGAACTATTTGGGATTGTGGAAAGTGCAAGAGAACACTTGGTAAAAAAGGATTGTGATGAGGCTATAAATCTATTCAAATTATATCTCGCAGATGAAAACGCAAAACCAGAAGTAAGAAAAGAACTAGCTCAGGCTTATGTATGTAAAGGAGATTATGAGAATGCAATCAGTATTTATAACAGCCTGCTGTTTGAAAGCCCGGATGATTATTTAATAGCCAGGGAACGAGCAAAACTTTTTCTCTGGAGTAAAAACTATTCAAGGGCTTTGGATGAGTTCTTAATGCTAAATAAAAAAAATCCGGATGATGCTGAAGTGAAACTTTTACTTGGTGATTCCTACGCAGGCGTGAAAGATTTCGACAAAGCAAAAGAAGTTTATGAGGAATTGCTAGTGATCTCACCATCTTCACCAATGCTTCAGCAGAGATTAAGCTGGGTTGAAGGACCTTCTTACCAATATGGGTTTCCTGTTTATACAATGCTAACTCCTGATTTCAATTATTTCACTGATAACTTTGATTTCCTTTATTCCACTTATGGCCTCAGATTAGATTTAGGAATTACTAATTATCTTACAATAGGTGCGTCGGCTTATGGTGGAATTCTTAGTTCAGATTCGGTGACAAATAATATTTCGATCTTTAAAGGAAGTATAATTGGACGGTTTTCTCAAACAGTTTATGCTTCTGTCTCTCTTGGCAGTACACTTTTTCCGAATGATGAAAACCAACTATTAGCTGAAGTAACTTTAAAAGCTGAAAAGCCAAAGCTATATTCCTTTTCTGCAAATTATTATTCGATGGATGCCGCACAATTGTTATATTCTCCAAATCTTGTCGATACAAGGTTACGCTCAGATTATTTTTTATTGATGGGCGATTATATTATCAAATCCGGCTGGAAGTTTGTCGGATCGTATGCATTCATAACGGTTTCTGATGATAATAAAGCTAACCGTTTAATATTAAGATTTGGAAAAATATTTGATAAGATTGTCGGAGTTGGTTATGAGTACTATTATTATGATGTGAAAAATCAAACCAGCCTTTATTGGTCACCTGAAAATTTTGAGTCACATAGTATCTGGGCTGACTGGGAAATTGTAAATGATGCTGCAGTTACAGCTAATATTGGGGGAAGACTTGGTTACATTCCATCTGACGAATTTATCCTTCGTGAATTTTTTGGAGTTACTAGTGTGAAGCTGACGGATTCATTTACGATTCAGGGCAGATTAACTTTCAGCACAACGGCTCAATCTGGAGAAGGCTATACATCAACGTCTTTTGGACTTTCAGCATTCTGGAGTTTTTAATTTTATATGAATCGAAACCAATCAATAAAAGAATTAAAATTAAGGTTCAAAAACGAACCTGCTGATAATAATTTCAATGGCAACGAGTGGAAATTAATCAGAAGAATAATTGTCAGTGGAATTATTTCAATTATTTTGCTTTTGATTATTTATTACACTTTGCCTCTTACAGTTTTAACAATATCATCATTAGTTGAATATGCAACTATAATTGCTCTCGTAATATTTTTGTTTATCCTCTTGATTCGTTATTTCGGGATACTCTTCTTTTCTTATTTCTATATGAATGAGTATACCTTCAAACCTACAAACGGATTTAAACCATTTGTCTCGATTATTGTCCCAGTTTTCAATGAAGCACTGGTGTTACAGAAATCTATCAGCTCATTATTAAATCTTGATTATAAGGATTATGAAATTCTAATTGTTA
>CAZLJI010000373.1:0-3217 GCA_964559565.1 uncultured Ignavibacteriaceae bacterium
TTATAAAATTGTGAACGAAGAAGGAAAGCAACGGATTGTGATTATTGCGTCGAACGAAGTGAAGGATTTGGAATTATGTAGTGAAGTTTTATTGCTGGAGAAGTTTAAATGATAGCTCAAGCATACGCACTATTTAAAAAAGATTTTCATTCAGAGCTGCGAACTCGGTACGCAATTAACTCCCTTGCAATGTTTATCATCGTTGCAATCAGCGTCATTCTTTTTTCTATCGGCAACGAGACCATAACCGAAAGCTTAACCGGCGGACTTTTTTGGGTTGTCATCTTTTTCACCGCGATGTCTGGGCTAGCATGAGCATTCGTCTCCGAAGAAGAAAGAGGAACAACTCTAACTCTTCAACTAATTGCTTCTCCGACAACTGTTTTTTCAGGTAAACTAATTTTTAACCTGATTCTTGTTTTTTGCATGAACCTGGTTATTGCGCTTCTTTACTCAGCATTATTTGAAAAGTTTGTTGTTCAGAACTTTCCTCTATTTTTATTGACGTTTATTTTGGGAAATATCGGACTTGCAGTTGCATCAACAATAATCGCGGCAATTATTGCAAAAGCGGGTGCAAAAGGAACACTTTATCCCGTTCTTTCCTTTCCGATTTTATTACCTTTGATTCTTACCTGTGTTCAATTAACTTTGTTCTCATTCGATGGTACAAGCTTTGAAGAAGCTCAGTTTGAATTGGCAATAGTTGTTGGTTACGACGTTATTATGTTAACCGCATCTTATATGCTATTCGATTTTATCTGGAAGGATTAGTCAATTTCAAAGGTTTTTTTCAATTAAAATTTTATGATCTGGAAAATCTTCTTATTCTTACTTTTAGCCTTCGTATCAATAGCAGGAATAGCGTTTCCAATTGTTGAGAAACCAAGTGCCTGGTACGAGTTTCCTTTCATTCCCGGACTTGAGGAAAATGCCAAAATTATTTTCTTCCACGTTCCAACAGCCTGGCTTACAGTAATTGCATTTTTGATGTCAACTATTTTCAGCTTTAGGTATTTAAAAAACAAAAATCTTGATGATGATGCCAAAGCTTATTCCGCTGCACAGCTTGGAATGATTTTCTGTATACTTGCAACTGTTACCGGTGCAGTTTGGGCAAAGTTTGCGTGGGGACAATTCTGGAGCTGGGATCCAAGACAAACTAGCATTTTTGCAATACTATTAATTTATGGCGCTCTCTTTGCGCTTCGATCATCAATTGAATCAGAAGATAAACGTGCAACACTCTCTGCAGTCTATTCACTGATCGCATTTGTTACAGTTCCATTCTTCATTTTCATTATGCCGAGAATTATGAAAGGGCTTCATCCCGGTTCTGCTGATGATGCTAATTCCGGACCGGTTATAGATTTCCAGATGAATTCAAATATGCAGCTCATCTTTTTCCTTTCTCTGATAGGATTTACAATTTTATATTTCTGGATGTGGAGAGTAGGTTATAGAGCGATAATCATAAAAGATAAATTAGAAAAACAGTTAATGTTCCCGACATCGGGACAGGGAGGATAATTTTGGACGGTCTCTACAACTTTTTGCAGAGTAATGCAATTTACATTGTGATGATAATTGTTCTAATTGTTTGGGTTGGAATATTTTTATATATGTTCGCCCTTGATAAAAGATTAAAAAGTATAGAAAAAGAAATAAGCGGAGATAAAAAATGAAAAATAAATATGTATTCGGGGGAATTATTATAGCAGTCTTTCTTGTATTGATGGGGTATTTGTTCACTCAAAGTAACATTGAATACGTTGATGATTTCAATAAAGTTATGGCCAGTGAAAAAACGGTGAAGGCCACAGGAAGCTGGGTTAAAGAAAAGAGTTTTCAAATAGATAATCAAAATAAAACCTTCTCTTTCTTCATGGCTGATGATCAGGGCAAGCAGATGAAAGTAATTTACGAAGGTGCAATTCCAAATAACTTCGAAAGTGCTACAAGCGTTGTAGTTACAGGCAAATATCAAAACGGATACTTCCACGCAAAAGATATCTTGACGAAGTGTCCAAGCAAATATGAAGAGCAAACTGCAAACTCTTCGTTGTAATTATTATCAGACTATTTCAGAAATTTAATTTAGACTTGAGGTATAAATGGTAGGAAGTATTATACTCACACTTGCACTTGCGTTCAGCATTATATCAATGATAATGTTCTTTCTTAATTATCGTGGATATAAAAATACGCTCAACTATGGTAGGATTGCCTATCACGGAATGGCAGTTCTGGTAATTGCTGCTTCAGTCTATCTCTGGTATGCAATTTTAACTCATCAATATCAGTATAACTACATTTACAGCTACAGCAATAATGATCTAAGGAATCTTGGTATTTTCCAGCTTTTATCTTCATTCTGGGGCGGGCAGGAAGGCAGTTTTATGTTATGGCTGTTGTTGACAGCTATTGTTGGAATTATACTGCAATCATATACTTCAAAAAGAGGAGACCTTGAACCGCGTGTGATGGCTGTCTTCACGCTTGCAACCACATTCTTACTAGTAATGGTTTCACCCTGGTTTAAAAATCCTTTTGAGTACATATGGGTTACACCTGTCTTTGTCAAAATTGAACATATAAACTCTCAGTTTTTTAATCTTCCATTTATCCAGCAGTTCTTTTTTACAGATCAGAGCAGTAACCAGGGATTCATTCAGGTAAGCTCAGAACTTGCAGGTTTGCTCTCACAAGCCGGTATTTCTATGAATGATTTTATTACTGATGGGAGAGGATTAAATCCTCAACTCCTTAATTTCTGGATGCAAATTCACCCGCCAATTTTGTTTGCAGGTTTTTCAATGGCTACTGTTCCGTTTGCATTTGCAATTGCAGCATTAATGAAAAACGATTACAGAGATTGGGTTAAACAGGCTTTTCCATGGATGCTTGCCGGAATGGGAGTACTTGGTTTGGGAATTATGCTAGGTGGATATTGGGCTTATGAAATGTTAGGATGGGGAGGTTACTGGGCCTGGGATCCAGTAGAAAATTCAAGCTTGATTCCGTGGCTTGTTGGTGTCGCTGCAATACATACTTTACTTGTGCAGAAGAAAACTCAGGCAAAAGGTGGTATTGGTAAATATGCCAAAACAAATTTAATGCTGAGTGTGCTTACTTATGTGTTCGTTCTTTACAGCACATTCTTAACTCGAAGCGGTGTACTGGGTGATGCGTCAGTTCATTCATTTGTTGATCCCGG
>CAZLJI010000374.1:0-3204 GCA_964559565.1 uncultured Ignavibacteriaceae bacterium
GCAACTGGAGGGCTTGATGATAGATTTGATATGATTCTTATGTCACAATCGATAATGAATGCTGGTGGAATAACTTATTATCATGGTTCATTTGTTACTTATGGAAATGATGGTAATCATTTTAATGATTCGATTAACCAACCACCAAATGCAGTTGTAAGTCAGCAGGTTGCTGATGCATTGCATTATGCATCTGACCATTTACCTGTGTATGCAACATTCGGCTTTGACAATCCATATCTGGAAATCACTTCGCTTACAGCATTAATTGAAGGATTCTATAATGGCTCATCTATGAAGCCCGATACTGTAACAGTTGAACTTCGCAATACTTCTGCACCTTTTGGACTTGTTGACCAGGCAAAACTATTTCTCAATAGCAGCGGACAAGGCTCTGCCAGATTTTATAATACAGAAAATGGAGTTCCGTACTATATCGTTCTGAAACATCGAAATGCAGTTGAAACCTGGAGTGCTCTTCCACAAACTTTTAGTGCAAATACTCTGACCTATGATTTTACAACGGCACAGAACAAAGCATTCGGTAATAACTTGAAGCTTGTTGGAACTAAATGGTGTATTTACGGCGGCGATGTAAATCAGGACGGTTTTGTTGAAACTGCAGATCTGAATTTAGTTTACTCAGATAATATCTCCGGAGCCACCGGATATGTTACAACAGATTTAAATGGTGATTCGTTTACAGAAATTGAAGATTTGAATATTGTCTTTAAAAATAATGTCTCGGGAATACAAAAGTTAAATCCATAAAAATTATATCAGGTTTTAAATAAGATAATTCTATGAAAAAAATATTTACTCTTCTTTTTGTTTTAACAACAATTATATCAATCCAGGGTCAAAATTATAAGCAGGTCAAAATTTATTTAAATACTCAAGCTGATATTGAAGTGCTGTTACAAACGGGATTAGAATTTGACCATTTGCATTTCACAAGGGATAATGCAATCACAGTCTATTTGAATGATAATGAATTCAGTTTATTACAAACATCGGGCTTCATATATGAAGTTCTTATCGATGACTGGTATGGCTATTATGCCAGACTTCCCAAATTAACAGAAAATGAAAAATCAGATTTCATTCAAAAAAGTAAAATGGAAATGAATGTTAGTGGATTCGGATATGGCTCTATGGGTGGATTTTATACTCTGGCAGAAGTGATTGCAGAGCTTGATAGTATGAAATTGCTTTATCCAAATCTTATTACTACAAAGGCATCTATAGGTAACACAATTGAAAACAGACCGATGTATATGGTAAAGATTTCTGATAATCCTGATATTGATGAGAACGAGCCGGAGGTACTTTATACAGCACTTCATCATGCCAGAGAACCTGAGAGTATGATGCAGATGATTTACTTTATGTATTATCTTCTTGAAAATTATAACTCCGATCCTTCTGTTCAATATTTGGTCAACAACCGTGAATTATTCTTTATTCCCGTTGTCAATCCTGATGGATATGAATACAATCGAACTACTTATCCATCGGGTGGCGGAATGTGGCGAAAGAACCGAAGAAACAATGGAAGCAGTTATGGTGTGGATTTAAATCGAAACTACGGACCTTATGCTTACTGGAATGCACCAAATGGCGGATCAAGTACAACTCCATCAAGCGATACATATCGTGGAACTGCACCGTTTTCTGAACCTGAAACAAATAATATTAAAAACTTTTTAGCATCCAGAAAAATTAAGAATGCGCTCAACTATCACACATACGGAAACTACCTGATTTTTCCATACGGTGCATTACCTAATGAAACACCTGATTCATTGATTTTTAGAGAATATGCGTCTGATATGACAGTTTATAATAATTATACTTATGGAACAGATTTACAAACTGTAAACTATAGCACTCGCGGAAATAGTGATGATTATTTTTATGATGGAGATATAGTATCAAACAGCGGCAAAATTTTTGCAATGACGCCTGAAGTTGGAACAACTGGTTTTTGGCCCTCACAATCAGAAATATTTCCACTTGCGATCGAAAATATACATCCGAATTTATATTATGCCTGGGTTGCCGGTGGATATGTTGAAATGATAAATCCGAACTACAGCAAACAATATTTTTTACCAGCTGATAATATTTTGATGACTCCTGAATTCAGAAATAAAGGATTATCAACCGCTACTAATATTTCAGTTCAGCTCACTTCACTAAATAGTAATGCAACCGTTTTAGTGAGCACTGCATCATTCGATTCAATTTCTTCACGACAAACAGCTGCTGTATTATCTCCGCTTTCATTCACAATATCGTCAACTGCGTTTACTGAATCTCTTATCGAGCTGCTTTTAGTTACAAGCACGAATGGTGTCGTGATGAGTAATGATACGCTCAATCTGATTGTTGGTAAACCAACATTGATTTTCGCAGACACTACCAACAATCCAAATATATTATGGACAATTACCGGAACACCAACTACTGCTCCTAAATGGGCAATGACAACATCGGCTTTCAACTCGCCGCCTAATGCATACACAGACAGTCCAACCGGGACTTATGTTTCGAATTCTACTGTAACTATGACGCTTACTAATTCAATTAATTTGACAGGATATTTAAATCCTCGATTATCTTTCTACACAAAATTCGATATTGAAAATAACTGGGATTACGGACAAGTTGAGATTAGCACGAATAACGGATCAACATGGATTCCATTACAGGGACAATACACAAATCCCGGAACCGGCACCTTCCAGCCTAATGGTGAACCACTTTATGATGGAACGCAAACAGCCTGGGTGAAAGAAGAAATATCTCTATCTTCATATATAAGTAGTCAGGTTAAAATAAGATTTGAAATTCGCTCAGATGGTTATATAGAGAAAGATGGATGGTACGTCGATGATATTAAAATATATTACTATACTATCAATTCTGTTGAACTTACAAATTTTACTTCATTGATTGAAGGATTTTACAATGGCGTATCTTCTATAGAAGATACTATCAGCGTTGAATTGAGAAATGTTTCTTCGCCACATTCATTAATTGATCAGACTAAAATAGTTTTGGATGAGAACGGACAGGGAAACGGAAGATTTTATAATGCAGTCAATGGAACACCATACTACATAGTATTAAAACACAGAAATGCTGTTGAAACCTGGAGTGCACAACCCCAAACTTTCAGTTCTAATAGTTTGACATATG
>CAZLJI010000375.1:0-3202 GCA_964559565.1 uncultured Ignavibacteriaceae bacterium
CATATTACTGACCCAGAAATAACTTCAAACCTTTCAGGGTGCAATCCTGTCATCTATTACCTTTTATCGAACTGGCTATGATTTCAGCCATAATTCTTGTCCCTTTCTCATTTGGATGAATTCCATCCAGGAAATTTTCAGGTTGGTTACTCATTTGAGTATATAAATCTATAAGAGGAAGATTATTTACTTCGGCTAGTGTATTTATTGCTGGGTCTACAGATGCACGCAAGCATGAATCACCATCATTCCAGTTGAAGACATTTTTATAAATAGGGGTTGGCAGGCAAAGGAGGATTTTGGGTGTGGAATTAATGGTATTGAATGTATCTATCATGGCTTGATAATCTTTACTGAAGTCCTCAGCATTCCAATTAGTGCCAGGTTTACCGTCCATTCGTGGTCTAACATCATTCGTCCCCAATTTTATTACTATAATATCTGGTTTATAAGCAAATACATTATAGAATTCACTGCAATTCCAATAAGGTACATCTCCCTTTTTCTGAACTGTGGTACTACTACGGCCACAGTTTAAAACAGAATAATCAGACCCCAATATGCTGTCAACCATTACTGGGTAAGCATTTCTGCTTTGATTTGGCAATCCATACCCTTCAGTAATACTGTCACCGACAATGGCAACTTTTATTTCCTTCGTTGAACAAGAAATAAAGAATGTGGCCATTAATGCTAATGAAATGAGTTCTTTGTATTTCATGATTCAGGCATTTAAGGAAAGATAAATCAATTACAACCTGAAAGTTACAACTGCACAGAGGATAAGTCAAATAAATCTTCTTAATAGAATTTCTTAGCCCCCAAATTTCTGGACATTTACTTAACCCCATCCCCAACCTCCTCCTTTTCTCAGGTCAGGTTAAGGTATCAAATCTGACCCCAGAGACACGATCTCCATGTTGGATGGGGGGCTGGTGAAGGTCGTGGGGGGATCGTCAGTGTGGGCCAACCAGGACGGAAAAGTAATTGATGTGTCCAATCTGTTTAAATTTCAATAGAACCCTCTCTGGTCACTTCAAAAGAAGGTCTGAAAACTAATAACATACATAGGGAAACAACAAGGATTTAACAACTGGTTATGGACGGCCATTTCCAATCGGGGATTTTTTCAACACCAATTGAGTTTCCACATGATAATAAACATCATTTGCGTGATGTTACTTAACATATTTTATTTAAATTAGGCAATAGAATTACCTGAACAAGACACTTGAAGACATTAATTATGCCCTCAGTATTAACCAAGTCTTAATCCCTGATAATTATGAAAAAAAGACCATTAATTACAGTTCACTTAATAGTCATAAGTGTTCTGTTCATCTTGCTGGCAATCAGCTGCAAAAAGGATGAAGGTGACAATCCTGAAACTGTTACGGATATTGACGGTAATGTCTACAATACAGTTACTATTGGTTCACAGGTTTGGATGAAAGAGAACTTAAAGGTGACTAAGCTAAATGATGGAACCCCGATGACACTGGTAATAGCTGATGATGATTGGGGGAGCAATACTTTGCCCAGCTACAGTTGGAGTGGGAATGATGCTAATACTAAAAATATTTATGGCATATTATATAATTGCTACTGTGTGATGACGAATAAGCTGTGTCCTACAGGATGGCATGTGCCAACTGATACAGAATGGACTGCACTGACCGATTTTCTGGGAGGAGAAGCTGTTGCAGGTGGTAAAATGAAGGAAAAGGGTACATCCCATTGGGTGAGTCCTAACGCCGATGCTACAAATGAAAGCGGATTTACAGGACTTCCTGCTGGTTATCGGCATAAATGGCAACCAGCAGGCCAGGTAGGTGAAGATGCTTATTTCTGGTCTACCACAATCAGAGAGGTAAGTGGCGAGAATTGGCTGCGTTCTTTGGGAACCACTGGATCTGACTGTAGTCGATTTGATAATCAATATGAGAACGGATTATCCATTCGTTGTATCAAGAATTGAAAAAATACAAAGTGAATAGAGAATAATGTCTAGCCCCCCAAATATCTGGACATAATCTTCAAACCATCCCCAACCTCCCCTTTCCCAGGTCAAGTCATGGTATCATATTTGACCCCTGAGGTGAGATCTATATGATGGATGGGGTCTGGTGAGGGTCGGGGGAGTATCGTAGTCTTAAAGAAGGGCATAGAATAAGAGATTCTAGTCCTTAACAAATCTGAACATAAAGCCAGAAGTCATCCTAAAATCCCTCCTCAGTCATATAGATTTCTTGAGCAACCAGCAGGAAGAAATCGTAAATCAGTCATTGTAGGATGTTATGCTACATAATAAATTCGCTTTATTTCCTGACTGTTGAATGCAAAAATTCTAATTTCCAATCATTTTCAATCTTCTTAAAAGTAGCACTCTCCAACCATTTCATAGATAATCGCGTGGTGTCGTTTATTGTAAATTCCCCATTATTATAATATCTCATATTCCCAGTATTGTCATCAACATTTATGACAAAATCCTCGAACTTATACTCCGCTGTGGCATCAGGCATGCTTGAAATCAAATTTATCAAAGAATCATTATTAAAGACTTTCCCATCTTCAAACAGAACAAAATCTTCAGTAGACAGATCTTTCATCTTTTGAAAATCTCTCATTTCTATTGCATCAAAATAATCTGTCAATACTGCTTTTAATTTTTCAGGATCGTCTGTGTTCTTGTTTTGCTGGCAGGAATAAAAAAATAATCCTCCCAATAGCAGAATGGTTAGTGTCAATTTTTTCATAACTGTTTATTTTAGAGATTAGTTACATCAAAGTTAAGAAGATACTTTCCCAATGTCAATTAAATTTATTACTAAATCTACGAACACTTAACACGGATGGTAGTGTCTTAACCCCCCAGACAGCCGAAAACAATCTTCAAACCATCCCCAACCTCCCTTTTCTCAGGTCATGTTAAGGTATCAAATCTGACCCCTAAGACCCGATCTCAAAGGTGGATGGGGTCTGGTGAGGGTCGGGGGAGGTTCGGCGGTCTGGGCCAACCAGAATGTGAAAAGTCAAGACTCTGTCCAAACCGTTTAAATTTCCATTTGATCATAAAGGATAGGTAAGTCATTTCTGTGGTCTTCTCGGGCATCCGATCTGATTGAAGAAGTACTAGGTATAGGTAATTCAATCCGAAAGAAACTGTAAATTCGTAATTATTAAATGTACTTAGATTGTA
>CAZLJI010000376.1:0-3195 GCA_964559565.1 uncultured Ignavibacteriaceae bacterium
GTCCCTGTACCTTCGCCTTCGCTGGAAACAGTAATTTTTCCACCATGTGCTTTGATTATTTCCCTAACCCTGTAAAGCCCAAGACCTGTGCCTTTAACATTAGGTATCTCCTTATTATAAATTCTATAAAACTTACCGAATATTTTTTTTTGTTCTTTAGCTTCAATCCCGATACCGAAATCAGTGAACTCAATAGTAAATTTTTTCGAATTACAACTCAGCGAAACAATAATTTGTACTTGTTGAACCGAGTATTTAACCGCATTATCCACAAGATTATCTGAAACTACTTTCATGGCATCCTTGCCAACAACAATTTGGCAGTGAGCTTCTCCGCTTATACGGTAACTATCCTTTCCAACACGGAATTTATTGAATGTATCCTCAATAAGTTCTTTAAAAAGTACGTCTGCTTGATACACTCGGTAATCCTGAAATAACTTTTTCTTTTCTTGTGCGGAAATTTCCAGTATTGAGTTGATCAGATCCTGCAGACGTTCAGCATCTTTCGTCATGAGATTTACAAACTCTTTTCTTTTGTCTTCAGGAACGTCTCTTTGCTTCAAGGTTTCAAGATATAATTGGATAGAAGATAAAGGGGATTTAAGTTCGTGTGTTACGTTGCCAATAAAGTTATCGTAAAGTTTTGTCAATCTCAGTTGCACATTCAGATGCCTGAAGATTAATGATGTGATAAATGAAAGTCCAATAAGTAAGATTAACCCTAGTATAAATGGAAGTGCGTTTTGAACGTCGTAGATAAGCTGGGGAGAAACTTCTTCTCCGACTTTTTCAAAAACAATATAGTTTGACACGTACCAGTAAATCCATATCCCAAGTAACGACAACCACACAAGCTGGGCAATAATAAAAATCAGAATATGGTAAAACAGAGAGTGCTTGCCTCTCATAATATCGTCCATCCTGCTCTTAATAATAAATAAGACTCAAAGTAAATATCTCTTATTCCAGACAGAAGTTCAAACAGGCATTAATTCTTTTTACAATTATTTTACAAAAACTGTCGATACAATTTTGCATAATTCATCCATATTAAAATTATAATTATGAGATTGTCAAATGAAAATTCTATTAGTTTATCCTGAAACTCCCACCTCCTTCTGGAGTTTTAAAGATGCATTGAAGTTTGTAGCAAAAAAATCTCCCGAACCTCCGCTCGGACTTATCACTGTCGCTGCTATGCTGCCTAAAGATTGGGAGAAAAAATTAATTGATATGAATGTTTCTAAACTGAGAGATAAGGATTTACTTTGGGCTGATTATGTCTTTCTTAGCGGGATGAACATTCAAATAAAATCTTTCAGAGAAGTTATAAGGAAGTGTAACACTCTCGGAGTTAAAATTGTTGCCGGCGGTCCTTTAGCCACTACACAATATCAAGATTTTCTGGGTGTTGATCATTTTATTTTGAATGAAGCCGAAAATACTCTCCCTCCTTTTCTTGAAGATCTGAAGAACGGAAATGCAAAACATGTTTACACTTCTGATGAATTTCCGGACATAACTAATTCGCCTATTCCAATGTGGGAACTTCTTAAAATAAATGAATATGCTTCACTCTCCATTCAATACTCAAGAGGCTGCCCATACGACTGCGATTTCTGTAGTATAACAATGCTGAACGGAAGAATGCCAAGAACCAAAACTAACACACAATTTATTACTGAACTTGAAACCCTTTACAAGCTTGGCTGGCGGGGTTCTATTTCAATTGTGGACGATAACTTCATCGGAAATAAAAGGAAGTTGAAGGATGAAGTACTTCCGCTATTGACTAGCTGGTCTAAACAAAAAAAATATCCCTTCGTTTTTATCACCGAGGTTTCGATAAACTTGGCTGATGATGATGAGCTTATGGATAAAATGATCAGTGCGGGTTTCAACAGCATATTTGTGGGTATTGAAACACCTGATGCCGACGGGCTTTTAGAGTGCGGAAAGTCTCAGAACTTAAAACGCAATCTCCTATCCTCTGTAAAAATACTTCAGCAAAAAGGATTTATTGTTTCGGCTGGATTTATTGTTGGTTTCGATACAGATTCTCCGGCGATCTTTCAGAGTCAAATTGATTTTATACAGGATAGCGGGATCGTATCAGCAATGGTTGGATTACTAAATGCTCCAAGTGGAACAAAACTTTTTAAAAGATTGCAAACAGAAAACAGGATGCTGAGTATGTTCAGCGGAAACAATATGGATGGGAGTATGAATTTTATTCCCAAAATGAATTACACTGATCTTATTGGCGGTTATTCTAAAATCATTAAAACAATTTATTCGCAGAAAGAATATTACGCCCGACTTGTAGGTTTTCTTAAAAATTACAGGACTCCAACATGGACTAAAAACAAAATTAAGCTAAAAGAAATCAGAGCTATTGTTATGCTGGTATGGCTGCTTGGAACCTTGGAAAAGGGTAAAAAATATTTTTGGAAGCTTTTCGCTTTCAGTTTATTCAGACATCCAAACAAATTTCCGCTTGCCATGACAATGGCTGTGTATGGTTATCACTTTAGGAGGATAGCCGCAAAAATCTAATCCTAAGGGATTTTGCCGACTTCGATAAATAAACATCAAAAAAAAATCTTAATTGATAATTTTGTGCGAAATTCCTGATTTGAGTCCATTATAAGTGCTTTTCTTTGAAAGAAAAATTATACTACATTTAAAATATTAATTAGATTCAAAAATGAATCTAATACTTCATTATCTGTTAACATAGGAAGGTATATATGAAACAATACTCATTGTTTAAATCACTTTTTTTCGGTCTGGTTCTTCTGAGTGTAATTTCATATTTCGGCTGTGAAAAAAAGACGGAAAAAACCGAGCAGCCAAAGGAAGAAATTACCAATGAAGGAGTAACTTCGGAGACAACATCCGAAGTAAAAGATCCCATTATTGAAGAAAAGATATCTATACCGGATATAAAAGGTACCTGGACAGGTACATTCGATAAAAGAGCCACAACACTTACCATAACCGAACAAACTGACAGCAGCTTTTCGGGGAAAATATCAATAAGCTACAGAGAAGCAATCAATCAGGATATCAAAGGATCATTCAGCCCAACCACCTTGAAAATGACTATGACTGATCAATTGCACAGCCGATACCAAGGAAGTTACGCCGGCAATTTATCCAAAGATCTCAATAATTTTTCAGGAACCTTTA
>CAZLJI010000377.1:0-3195 GCA_964559565.1 uncultured Ignavibacteriaceae bacterium
AGCTAGACTTACTTAATTTGAGTTCACAATTAAAGGTTGGTTAGATGATATTTTATTGAGTAAAAATTATAAACGGTTTTACATACTTATCTTCGAGGTTACGGAACGATTTCTAAAAGAGTAACCCCGAAGATTTGCTATAAATCTATAAACCAGTATTCCAAATCACTTATTTCATCAAAATCATCTTCTTACTCTCCACGTAGTTTCCAGAAGTAAGCTGATAAACATAAAATCCGCTTGGTAGATCCTCTGCGTAAAAAGTTAAAGAATGACTTCCTGCTTTTTGCAATTCATTGACAAGTTGAGCCACTTCTTCACCAAGCGAGTTAAATACTTTCAGAGTTACGAAGTCATCATTGCCAAGTTGATACTTAATTGTTGTTGCGGGATTAAATGGATTCGGATAATTCTGCCCAAGTTGTATTGTTGAGACGGTTACTCCGTTAACTTCAATCACATCAGAGTAATTGTAACTGCCAATATAATCCATTTGTTTCAACCTGTAAAAAACTGTTCCTCCAATACTAGCATCTGTAAAACTGTAGTATTGGTTAGTTGTGGAGTTTCCTTTTCCTTCAACAAATCCAATAGTTACGAAAACATTGTTATCAAGACTTCTCTGGATTTCAAAACCCAGGTTGTTAAGCTCTGTGGCAGTTGACCAATCAAGAATTACCTTGCCGTTTACAATTCTGTGAGTAAAACTTATCAGCTCAACAGGCACAATCGGGTTTATTGTTGCAGTGTAAATATCCATATCAAAACCTCCAGCTCGCTCATCAGTCCATACCGGAACAATGTTTCCGCCGAGAAAATCAATATGAATATAATCACCAAAACGCACATCGCTGTTAGGAATATTTGTTGTTGATGCTTGTGTGCTAACAAGTTCATTTGTAAAAGTTCCACCGCCGTCAGTTGATCTTGCAATGTAAGCTTCAATAACAGAATTGTTAGGAGTGTTCCTAGTATCATAAAACATAATAACTATCTCACCTAATTCACTTATAGCAATGGTAGGCCAGTATTGATCTTTACCGTTTCCGACTGGATCATTATTAATTCTTTGTGCAGGTGTCCATGTATCTCCACCATTTGAGGATATGGAAAGGAACGCATCATCATCACCATTTCTTAAATCATTCCAAACTACATAAATATAATTGTGAAAAGGGCCGCCGCTTAAATCAACGGCCATATGAGGGAACCACGAATCAGGTGAGCTGCTTACAATCTTGTCTGTACTAAAAGTTAATCCTCCGTCAGTAGATTTATCAAAAAGAATCTGACCTCCATTGTCATAATTCCGCCAAACTATATAAAGTTCTCCATCAGAGGACACCGCAGGAAATGAACCCTGTACACCGTTCTGATCACTGACTGTAATCGGAGAATTCCATGTTACTCCTTCATCAGTTGATCTGATTAACAAGATGCTTGTATTTGCTGCAAACCTTGTCCAGCTGCAATAAAGTGTATTAACAAATGGGCTGGTTGGACTTAAATCTGTTGTACCCCATTCTTTATCTTCGAACCAGGGACCGGTTGCCATTTCATAAACCTGGTTGAATGTTGCGCCTCCATCTGTTGATTTAAAGAGCCACAACTCACCGTCGCCAGTCAGCTCATTTAACGATACGGTATAGATATAAAAATTGCCTGAAGTATCTACTACAACAATAGGGTCGCTGCTAAGTGGTGCATCAGGAATTATTTGAGGCGTAAGCTGGCTCACTGACCAGGTTTGACCACCATCAGTTGAAAAGCTGTATCCAATTCTTCGAAGAGCAGGGGAGACTCCTGTTCTGAAATCACGCCAGGCTGCAACAACTCTGTTCGGGTCTTTTCTACTAATCTTTACTGAAGGTTCGTTCTGCGGCTGCGGATCGTTAGAAATATTAATATTGTCAAAGCTGGAAAATACTGTTGGTAAATAATCAAAAGTTATTCGTGCAAATGAATGCGGAAACCTGCTTAGCCAGTATTCGGTGTTCAATTCGTGTGGTTGATCAAATATGCTTAATTCTTTCTGAGCTAAGTTTGATGTAGTAATAAGCATAAGAATGACTGAAATGAAGAGTAAGGTTTTTTTCATCAGGAATGTCCTTTGAAATTAATTAGAAGTTAGAAAAAATCTACAATGCTAAATTCGTAAACAATCGGATGAATTACTATATATAAAAAAGGCGATCAAGAGATCGCCTTAATTCCAGCAAAATAATTCTGCCTTCTACTTCAAATAAAGCATCTTAATTACATTTGAAAAAGCTTTGTCTGATGAAAGAGATTTTGCATTCATCTTAACGTAGTAAACTCCAGAAGCAAATCCTTCTGCATTCCAAGTTCCCTGATACGAACCTTTAGAATTGATTCCAGTAGTGATGGAATCGATTTCCTTTCCAAGTGCATCGTAAATTTTTATCGAAACTTCGCTGTCTTCAGGAAGACTGTATTTGATAATCGTAGTAGGATTGAAAGGATTTGGATAATTCTGTTCGAGTGAGTATTCATTTGGATTAATGTCTTCTTCAACTTGTGTAACGGTTGGAGTAAATCGATAAATATTTCCATTGAATGAAGTCCAGTATAATTCCTGATTTTGATCAACTCCAAATGAAGTAAGTCCACCACTTGCAGTTACCAGTAATTGATTTGTTGGTGGATTTATTCCATCATAAGTCAGTGCCCATATTTTATTTGAGCAATAGTCTCCATATATATACTTTCCTTCAAGCTCCGGTACACTTAAACCTCTATATATATACCCGCCAGTTATAGAACATTCATTACCTGAACTTGAACTATACTCCCATATAGGAGATATATATTCCGGGTAATTGCATCCTGACGTATTGTAAGTATGATTACCTTCAAAACAGCGCCAGCCATAATTCTTTCCATTTTCAATTAGATCAATTTCTTCCCAGGATCCCTGGCCAACATCTCCAGCAAATAACCACCCTGTTACTGGATCAAAACTGCATCGCCAAGGATTCCTCATTCCCCACGCAAAAATTTCTTTTTTTATTTCTACATTCGTGCTGTCAAAGAATGGATTAGTCGGTGGTATTGCATAAGGTGTTCCTCCGTCAACATCAATGCAAAGTATTTTACCAAGCAATGTATTTATTCTCTGGGCATAATTCTCAGGATCACCGCCCGAACCACCGTCACCTGTGGCTATATAGAGAT
>CAZLJI010000378.1:0-3195 GCA_964559565.1 uncultured Ignavibacteriaceae bacterium
CTAAACCTTTTGTGCTGAATTTTTATACACAGAAGGAAGCCATCGTACTTCCATATATAACTGCTCTTTTAATATTTTCAGGACTGAGGTCCATTGTTTTATGAAGGTAACCTGTGAAACCACCGGCAAAAGAATCACCTGCACCTGTCGGATCAAAAATTATTTCCATTGGATAAGCAGGTGCAGAAAATATTGTATCGTGTGTAAACAGCATCGCACCGTGCTCACCTTTTTTTATAATGAGAATTTCGGGACCCATTTGACGAATAAGTTTTGCTGCTTTTATCAGGTTCGGCTCTTCAGTTAACATTCTTGCTTCAGAGTCATTAAGAATAAAAACGTGAACTCGCTTTAACAACTTTTGCAAATCAGGTTTCATTAGGTTGATCCACAAATTCATTGTATCACACACAACAAACTGCGGATCAGCAACCTGATCGAGAACCCGCATTTGTAAAATCGGATCAATGTTCCCAAGACAAATATATCTTGATTTCTTATAGCGCTCCGGAAGAACAGGATTAAAATTCTCAAAGGCATTTAAATCAGTGAAAAGAGTATCACGGACGTTCAAGTCGTAATGATACTTCCCTCCCCATCGAAAAGTTTTTTCTCCTTTAATAATTTGCAATCCTTCTAAATCAACATTGTGATGCCCCAACATTTCAGTGTACTGTTTGGGGAAATCATCCCCAACAACGCCAACTAATTCAACCGGAGCGGAGAAATAACTTGCTGCAAGTGATATGTATGTTGCAGAACCACCAAGTGCATCCTCAACTTTGTCGAATGGTGTTTCAACGGAATCTAATGCTACTGATCCAACTACAAGTAAACTCAAAATGTTTCCTAAATTTTATTATGAAATGATGTGAAAATTAATCAATTGATGTTTTAATACATAATTAAAGTAAGAATAACGCGAACAAATCAATCCAATTTTATCTCAACAAAATGAAAAAAGCTTTTCTCATTAAGGAAATAATCTTCAATAATCTGTGCTGCATTTCTCTGTCCTTCCCAGGCAAGTAATTTCTGAGCAGTAATTTTATCAACCCACTGATATTCGGTATGTTCATCGCTGAGTTTTACCTGGTCAGTTTCAACTCTTGCAGCAAATACCGGAAGAAGACAAATATATTCATTATTTGGCTCGTAGAATGAGTTAACAGTTGGTGCAACCCAAAGTTGAACAGGAACTAATCCAGTCTCTTCTTTTATTTCTCTCATTGCTGTTTGATGTGCCTTTTCATTAGCTTTTATTTTGCCAGTCACCATTTGCCACAAACCCTGATAGGGCTGACCTTCAGATCTCTTTAAAAGCAAAAATTCAATTCCCTTTCCAGACTCCCTGAAAATGTGTGCTTCGATCATCGTAGAAACGATTTTCATAAGTAATATTCCCTGAAATAAATTTATTCTGTTAAAGGAGCAATCTAAACTAAAAGTAAATTATCACCAGCAAAAGTTTGGTTTTTAATAAGTTGGCTGTCATTTCGTGCTTGACACGGAATCTAGCAACAAATTTTGGTTTTGGATTCCGGTTCTTCGCTTCGCTTGACCGGAATGACATCAGAATCTTTATCCACATTTCGATCTTCCAGACGCTCTATTTTAAGATTAGAAATACGCTCTCGCTTCAGCACGCGCAGTATGAACAACTCTTCCTTTCTCCTGCCATCTCCCGTCATAGCTTAACGTTGTTTGCAAAAATGAAGCTACGCGATAATCAAAGTTTAATCGCCAGTAATAATTTTTCCCAAGCTGGTTTCCATTCAGCATCTCAAAAGGAATAATATTTTCCAAAGTATTTGCAATCAGTTCGGTGCGTTCAACTTCCATTCTTAATCTTCCTGTCTGTGCAAATGAAAGATTTAGTCGTACTAGCTGTGAATTTAAATCAATAACTGTAGGTGAAGTTGGAAAAGAATCTTCACTCTTTCCAACTTTCAATTTAAAACCAACTTCAACAATACTAATTGGACGATAAGAGAAATCTGTGGTTAAGTTATTATCTGATATTTGTCTGTTTCTTGTTGACGGCTGTGGAGCTGAAACATTATCGGTAGTGTTAACAAAGTCAGTCTGATTACTAACTTCCTTTATCAGCCTGAATCTTATCCTCAAGCTTCTTTCCCTATTGTAAGCATTTTCAACTCCCGTATTGAACTCACTCATAGCAATTCTTTGTGCATATCTGAATCTGAATGAAAGATCCTGTTTGTTTTCATAGATGAAAATATCCTGTGTGAACAGATTTGCTCCTCGGATTGTAGTGCCTTCATGCTGAAAATAATTTAACTGCAGTAAATAGATTTTTGATAAATCCGTTTCGCGGGTAATTTCTTCAATCCTCCAGGAAGTTTCAGTTGATAATGGTTCAAGCACAGAGCCGATAAAAGTTTTATTATCAAATATTTCAGCATATTGAATTTTCCAGCGTGTATTAGTCTTTAGATTTATTACAGGAAAAAGTTCATCTGTTGGAATTGTTATGAGAACATAATCTCCGTCAAAGAGTGTAGGCTCAAATTCATTGTCATCTGCCAATCCGTTCCCGTTTAAATCGCCGAGATATTTATAATTACCTGTTCCTTGTTCAACCCTTACGTATACTTTTTCAAGTCTTGCTTGTTTTTCTGTTGACACTTCATAGAATAAATCACCGTTTACAATTTTCTGCCAAAAAAGAAATTTTGATTGAGACCTTATCAGCAGCTGTTCCGAATCTAAAAAACCTAACTGCTTGTAAGTGTCTGTATAATTTTTATTTCTGATAGTTAAATTAAGCCCTGTAGAAACTTCTTCAATACCACGATATGCAAGATCGTACATCTGCGCTTTGGCAGTCGCCTCTTTTTCGACAAGTCCGTTTAATGGAAGAAAATCATCTCTTCTCGAATATTTTGCTGTAAAACTTATTCCCTCAATCTCCAGCAATTGGATGTATGGATTGAGTTCATAATACTCAAAACTTACGGCAAGCAATGAATCGTTTTCTGTGTTTCTGTTTCTTTTATCTTCTGCAAGCAAGCCAAATCCGGGTTTAATTAAATTCCAGAAAATATAATGAGCATCCGCTGCGTGACGCCACCAAAAACTTTTTGTGTCTTGATTTCTTGTATCGACATAATCAAGATTATAGAAAGCATTGTAGTTTTGCTTGTCTGATAATCTAATTGAGTTGTTGTAACG
>CAZLJI010000379.1:0-853 GCA_964559565.1 uncultured Ignavibacteriaceae bacterium
TTTCCTTAAGAGTTATTTCAGAACCGTAATAAGCTACTTCTGTCTGAGCCAAAATTGCTCCAATACTAAAAAACAAAACGAGCACTATTAGTTTTAATTGCATTTTTACTCCTTCAATTATTTATAATGAATTATTTGAATTTAACTGATATTGGTTTTTCAATTTCAATTTTCATCCCGGGAAATTTCTCAAGAAATTCTTTCATATCCTCTATATTCTTTTGCTCCTTGTTCTTAAACTCTTTAAAGCTTTCTTTGTTCTTCATCATCTCACCAAAATCCAGTTGCATTAAAGTTATTTTAGAACCATCGACATAGTTTGCATTGGTACTAGCTATCTGGCCTTCGACCTGAACCGCGATATTTATTTTCATTCCTTCCATCATTTTCAGAAATTCCTCTCCCATTTCTTCATCGTTCTCTTCAGAAACCTCGGATTCACTATCCTCTGTTGAATCAGGAGCAAAATCGATATCCGGACGATCAATTGTTAATTCAGAGACTTCTCCTTTTGTGAATTTGAAAAAATAGTACTCTTCATTATCCGTAGTCTCTGTTTCTTCATCACCCATCCCAACTTTAGAATCCGGATCTGGCTGGATTTTAATTTTTGTTATATCACTAAAAGAATAAACTGCCTGGAATCCTTCCCACTGATCATCATTGATTACTGTATGAGAAACATATTTCACATCATCACCATAATCTTTAGCGTCAGCTATAATTTCATCATCTTTAAAGAAAGCAAATTCTTCAGTAGATGCCGAATCCTGAAAGGCCTGGGTAAATTTCTTAATCATTTTAACAAAATTTTTAGTCATCAAATCTTTTTCGTTTATTGTTCAGCTGCCTT
>CAZLJI010000379.1:863-3193 GCA_964559565.1 uncultured Ignavibacteriaceae bacterium
ATCATATTATTCTTTACATTGATTGTTGTTTCAACCTGAAGACAACCAACTAATAGAACTTTCAGCGAAGCATAAATGAGCATCGTCTTTAATATTTTCATTGTTTTTCCTGAGTTTTTATTGTTGATAATCACAATGTAAAGATACCGAATTTTATGTTTTTCATTAAATGGGAAACAGGTTTTATTTGCTTTCAAATGGATTGCTAAGAACAAACAAACATCTCAGTTTTATATATTTGCACGCAAGAAAATAAAATTAAGATTTTGAATTCATTACTAAATAACAAAGCTTTTTTAATAAGATTAGCTGTATTGGTTTTAACTACCCTAAGTCTATTTATTTTTCCTGAATTCAGGAAAAATACGGATGGAGAAATTGAAAAGTTTTTCATTAAAATACGCGGTGAAATTAGCCCTGATACCAATATTATACTAATCCACTTTTCTGAGGAGGATATCGCACGAATCGGACCGTGGCCGATTAAAAGAAACTATTATGCACTTCTAATTAACCAGCTCACGAGTCTTGGAGTTAATAAAATCGGTCTTGAAGTAATTCTGAGCTCAAGAATGGTTACGCAATCCGTGTATGACAATTTACTGTTGAAAGAAATTGAGAAGTCAGGGAAAGTAGTACTGAGCTGTGTTGCGGGGAATATTATTGAGAGAAATAATCAATTCATTACAGATTCGTTAAGCTATCCCAGTCCAAAATTATTGAATGAGGATCTGCAGACTGGTCATATTAACTTCATCGAAGATTATAATATTCAAATTCCTTTAACTCTCAGAAATTTTGGGATAAACGAAAAAGCATTTTCATTACAACTTTCCGGAAAAGATTCTGAGAAAAAAGTATTAATTGTTAATTTCATTTCCTCCTGGCAAAAGATTAAAAAGTATTCGACACTTGAATTTGCTGAACTTGTTTATTCAAAAAGTACTGAGCTAAATAAATTTAAAAATAAAATTGTAATTATAGGAATCAGTGACGCACAAATTGCCTCAACGATTCAAACTGCTTTTGATGAACAAATGCCTGGTGTGGCTCTGCACGCATTTGCCCTGGATAATATGATAAACTCGCGGGAAGTTGATGGAAGATTTTATGTGCATTCTGCTGTAATTCTTTTATTAATCATTCTGGGATTGATCTTCTTTAGAACAATTTATGATAAAAAAATTATCGCCAAATACCTGATCGCAGGGATTATGGTTTTGTCTGTTTCCTTTGTCTTAATAAGCTTTTTTTACTGGAAAATTTCACTTTCATTTTTCTTTATTCCGCTGGTTGCTTTAATCATTACCGACATATTTCTTTACTTCATTCAAGGTAAAGTAGAATTAAAAGGTGCGCTCGATGAAACTTCAGCATTACGAAATTTGCTCTTCTTAAAAGAGAGTGAACTTAGCAATCTTCAAAAAGAAATGAAGGAATCGGGTAAAGAATCTTCACAGCTTCTTGAAAAAATAAATTCTTTGCAAAGTGATATCAAGAAACTTAAAGGAAGTGAAGATGACAGATCAGAAGCTGACATTAAAGTCAGTGGAAAAGTTGAAAACTTTTATGGTATTGTTTATTCTTCGGGAGTGATAGCTCAGGTTGTTGAGTTGATAAAAAAAGCAGCGCCAACAGACACTACAATTCTTGTCACTGGTGAAAGCGGAACGGGAAAAGAACTTGTGGCAAATGCCATTCATTTACTGAGCAAAAGAAAAGATAAGAATTTTATTTCTGTGAATTGCGCCGCACTGCAGGATAGTCTGCTTGAAAGTGAATTATTCGGACACGAACGCGGTGCTTTCACCGGAGCTGTTACAGATAGACTGGGAAGATTTGAACTTGCTGATGGCGGAACAATTTTTCTTGATGAAATTGGTGAGACATCAGAAAACTTTCAGGTGAAAATGCTTCGTGTTTTGCAATCGGGTGAGATAGAAAAAGTTGGTTCAACAAAAACTTACAGAGTAAATGTGCGGGTTGTTGCTGCAACAAATAAAAATCTTTCTGAGCTTGTGAAGGAAAGAAAATTCCGTGAAGATCTTTTTTACAGATTAAATGTCATTAACATTGAGCTCCCTCCTTTGCGTGAAAGGAAAGAGGATATAAACGTTTTAGCAAAAAGTTTCATGCAATCAGAATCTGCCGATATGCAGGTATCAAAAGCTGGTTTGCAGGCTTTGAATGATTACAACTGGAAAGGAAATGTTCGAGAATTAGAATCTGTGATTAAACGAGCACTGATCTTTGCCAAATCAGAAAACCGAAATATGATTCAGCTAACAGATCTTCCAAAAGAGATAGTTAAGGAAGTTAGTTTCAACTTT
>CAZLJI010000380.1:0-3190 GCA_964559565.1 uncultured Ignavibacteriaceae bacterium
GCAGTGTTTGGTGCATTGCTGACTCTTTATCTCTTCGGAGAAAGTTTGAATATTTATTCTCAGATTGGTTTGATTATGCTTATAGGATTGGTCACTAAAAATTCAATTCTGATTGTTGAGTTTGCAAATCAGAAACAGGAAAGCGGCTTAAACCTTTTTGATGCGGTTGTTGAAGCAGCCACAATACGTCTCAGACCAATATTGATGACTTCCTTAGCAACAGTTTTTGGAATACTCCCTATTGCAATTGGTTTGGGTGCTGGTGGTGAATCAAGACGTCCATTAGGTCTGGTAGTAGTTGGCGGAATGCTTTTTTCAACTTTCTTAACACTCGTTATTGTTCCGGTTGTTTACACTTTACTTGCTCGTTTTACTAAGTCAAAAGAAAAAGTTAAAGAAGTAAAATCCGGAAATGAAATGGAAATTAATCATAAACTCGACCCAGTAACTGTATCTGAAAGCTAAAATATTTTTGCAATTAAATTGAATGATTCAAAAATGAGTGAGAATAAAAAAGTAGTCGAAAAATATATTGAAGGACTTAACAATTCAGATCACGATATGATTTTGTCCTGCCTTACAGAAGATGTTGAATGGATTCTGCCCGGGGTGTTTCATTTAAAAGGAAAAGTTGCTTTTGATAAAGAAATTGAAAATCCGGCATTCGAAGGAAAACCAGTAATTATTGTGAACAGGGTAAATAGAAGAAAATGATATTGTTATCTCTGAGGGCATAGTTCGTGCAAAGAAAAAGGATGCCGAATATATAAATCTCGTTTTTTGTGATGGGTTTGAAATGAGAGATGGTCTGATACAAAAGCTCACTTCCTATCTGATGGAAGTAAAGTAATAAATAGTATGTTCACCTTTAAAATTTAACACATAACCGTCACTCATAAACTTATCGAAGATAAAATGAAATTAATTTTTTTAATTCTTTCATCACTTTTGTGGTATTCTTATAATCAACATAGATCAATTTCCGATTTTTATATGCCGGGGGAGTTTGAAGCTCAAGAAGCCGTTTGGCTTGGCTGGCAGGGCTATGATCTTTATTACCCGGTTAGCTCTGATATTATAGAATCATTACTGCCATATGTTCAAGTAAAAGTTGTAACTGAATCAGACAGCATTTTACAGGTATGTAAAAAATATTTGAATCAAAGAGATATTGATACAACAAAAATTAACTTCTATGTGATTCCGGATAACGAATTCTGGATAAGAGATCACGGTGCCACTTTTGTAATTAATAATAATGGCAAAATGAAGGCTGTCGATTTTGGATGGAACACTTATGGGATTAGATCCTGGGTAATAGAGATATATGATAACGATAAACCAAAAGTAGATAGCTTGATGAATATTTGGTTTGCTGGAAGTAAAAGAGAAAAAGTTGATAGTATAATGGCATCTAACGATGGCATTCCGGTTATTAAATCATGGATATTTATTGAAGGTGGCACAATCGAAGTGAACGGAAAAGGGACTTTGCTTCTTAATGAACCACTAACTCTTTCCAGGAATGAAGTAGCTTCAAAAGATAGTCTTGAAAAAGAATTTAAAAGGGTTCTTGGTGTTACGAATATTATCTGGCTTCAACACGGCTTAGCGGAAGACCCGCACATTTGGCGGACAATTGCTGATAAATACGTTGGACTTGGAACGGGTGGGCACACTGATGAATATGTGAGATTCGCAGATGAGAATACTATTCTCTTAGCATGGGTTGACGAATCAGAAAAAGATAATAATCCATTGAATAGAATTAATTATGATCGATTGAATATTAACTATGAAATTTTAAAGAATGCAAAAAATGAAAACGGCGAGCCATTTAAAATTGTTAAAGTTCCTCTACCTGATATTATAGCACAACCAATAAAAATTTTAGAAGCGGGCCAATGGGATGATTCTTATAATATTCCAATCTCAGCTTTTAAGAAAAACGATGGCTGGGCAGTTGGAGACACTGCATACAGAGTAGCTGCATCAAGTTATCTCAATTACTTTGTAACAAATGGGGCTGTATTACTTCCGACTTATATCAAACATGGTTCTTCTACTGAAAAAGAAGAACTAGTGAAAAAAATATTCGCAGAAGTTTTCCCTGACAGGAAACAAATTTTTATCGACGCAATGCCTTTGAACTGGTCGGGCGGCGGTATTCATTGCGGAACCCAACAACAACCCAAAACAGGCAAGTAAATTTTGTCAATTAAGATTGTTAATAAAACCGATATCAAAAAACTCACCTCTTCTCATAAAATATTTTCATTTATAAAAGACAAATACGGAATCCCTCCTAACTGGCAACGACCTGAAGGATTTATTTCGTTATCCAAAATAATTTTAGAACAGCAAGTAAGTCTTGCTTCTGCTGAAGCACACTTCAAAAAACTGAATAGTTATTTGTCAGAGTTTTCACCAACCGAAATTCTGAAACTTACGGATGAAGAAATGCGGGCTTGTCAGATCAGCAGACAAAAAGCAAAATATCTTCGGGCTCTATCTCAAGCTGTTAGAAGCAAAGAATTAGAATTTGATAAGTTGTCAGAGATCGATCCGAATGATGTAAGAAAGAAACTTACCAGTGTAAAAGGTATTGGTGATTGGACAACGGATATTTACTTGATGTTCTGTCTGCAGAATAAAGATATATTCCCTTTGGGTGACATCGCACTAATTACAACAATCAAAGAGTTGACGAAAATAAAATCGGAAGAGGGAATTATTCGTTTTACTAAAAATCTAAAACCACTTCGCTCACTTGCCGCATATTTTTTATGGTATTACTATCTTAAGAAAAGAAATAGAATTTAATCATTGTCGGGTTTGTAAACCTTAAACTGTCCTGACACCACATCTTCTTTCAGTGATTCGGCGTCCCAGCCGGCATCGCGTTCAAGATCCGGCTCAGCTTTATCTGCCTGAATAATTTCTTCAAGTTCGGCGATATATTCTTTTGCAGCATTCAGATATTCTTTTCTATCTTTATGTAGTTTTGCAAGATTTCTTAAAGCATTTTCATCGTGCTTTAGAAAAGTCTGGGCTGCACGATGAGCACGGTGAGCCCGAAATCCAAGTTGTCTCATAACATCAATTCCCAGCCGTAATGATGTATCAACAGTTTCCCTGTAAACATCATTAATTCCGGTAGTAATTAGTTTGTTGGCATCACCTCTATCTA
>CAZLJI010000381.1:0-3189 GCA_964559565.1 uncultured Ignavibacteriaceae bacterium
CACCAATGATTGCTATACAGAGCACGCTTGATGTAGTAAAAAGTTTATTTTCAAGTGACCTTCGTCCCGAAGTTAAAGAAATGTTGTTTAAAGCAGAGAGAAGATCATCGCAGGTAATTGATATGGTTAAAGAGATGATTACAGTAACTCAGTATAATCTTGCAATGGAAAAACCTGTTTTTGAAAATATTGATTTCGATGAGTGGTTATTCAGCATTGTTTGTCATCACAAAGCATATGCAAACAACAAAAACCTGGAATTAATTTATAATCACTTATCAATCACTTTGAATGTTACAGTTGATACCAATGGATTTGAGAAGGTTGTAAACAATCTTCTCAGTAATGCTTTAAGATACACTCCATCCGGAGGGAAAGTAATTGTTGAACCTTTTGTGTCTGATAACTCATATGGTTTGATTGTGAAAGACAACGGAATAGGAATCCCTAAAGAGGATATCGAAAAAATATTTGAAGAATTTTACCGCAGTAAAAATGCCCGCGAGGCAGAGCAAATAGGAACGGGGCTTGGACTAAATCTGGTCAAAGAAATTGTGCAGCACTATGAGGGTGAAATTTCTGTGAAAAGTGAGTTGAGAAAGGGCAGTGAGTTTAAAGTTGAGTTTCTGCTGGAAGAAAACCAAAACAGGTTTGAGAAGTCTGAAGAATTTAAGTCATCACTGATTTCATAACCCTAAGAACTTAATAGACAACCCGCAAATTAATATCAGTCCACCTGCAAAAGCATGGGAATATTTCTCCGCCCCTTTGAAAGAAATATACCTCAAACCATATAAACTTGTAATTACTACTAAAAGCATTGTCCCGATTGTTGCGATAGCAAAAGTTATCGTAACAAAAACCAAAATGGCTATACTATGATTAACTGCAGGAAACATTAGCAGCGGTATCAGAGGTTCGCAGGGACCGAATAAAAATATTGTAAATATTATCCACGGAGTTAGTGAATTCACTTTTATAGTTTCATGGATATGTGAATGTTCTTCCGCATGTTTATGGTTGTGGGTATGATACGTTCCGTCTGCGTGAATGTGTCTATGTGAGTGTCTTTTGTTTTTGTGAATCGAACGTATTCCCCAGATGAAATAAATTAATCCAAAGCTGATGAGAAGCCAGCTTGCAAGTTCACCTCGAAATGATTCAATGATTTCAAGACTGCTGACTGCTATTCCCAGTGCTATTCCAATTATTCCCAGAATTACAGAACTCAGAACATGTCCAACACCTGCAATGGTTGTAATCCAGATGGTTTTTACCTTACTCCAATTACCTGCTTTCGACATTGCAATGAAAGGGATGTAGTGATCTGGCCCAATCAAAGTATGGATAAATCCGATTGAAGCTGCAGTCATTATCAATATTAAAGAGGAGTTTTCCATAAAAATTCTTTCAGCAAATTCGGGGAAGTTGTTCAACAGAATGAAGGTCAACTATCCTTTTCGTCCCGATTGATGTTCGCAGAATAACTTTGCTTTTATAATCATCAATCACCTCGCCTATAATATCAGCATTTTTTCCGAGCGGATGTTTCTTCATTTCAATTAAAAGCATTTCTGCATCATCAGGAGTAACAAAGCAGATTAGTTTCCCTTCATTTGCGATGTAAAGCGGATCGAGCCCAAGAAGTTCACAAGCAGCTTTAACCGCATTAGTAATTTTTATTTTATTCTCGTTGATTAAAACTCCGGCTTTGGCTTTCGAAGCTATCTCATTTAAAGTACTTGCTATGCCGCCTCTGGTTGGATCCCTAAGAACGTGTATGTTTTTAGTAACCGAAAGCATTGTATCAACGAGATCATTAAGAGGTGCAGTGTCACTTTCAATTTTAGATTCAAAGGAAAGATTCTCTCTTGCAGAGAGCACAGCAATACCGTGATCAGCTATTGTCCCGCTTAAGATTATTTTATCTCCTGTTTTTACGTTCATCGGATTAAGATCAACCGAATTATGAACAATTCCGATTCCTGTCGTGTTGATAAATATTTTATCACCCTTTCCTTTTTCAACTACTTTAGTATCACCTGTAATTATCTGAACATTACATTTATTTGATGAATCTTTCATAGAGCTTACTATCAACTCAAGTTTGTCTAATTCAAAACCTTCTTCAATGATAAATGATGCTGAAAGGTATAGGGGTTTAGCCCCACACATTGCGAGATCATTTACAGTTCCGTTAACTGCAAGTTCACCAATATTCCCACCCGGAAAGCAAATAGGATTAACAACAAAAGAATCAGTTGTAAAAGCTATATTAGTTCCGTTAAGATTGAAAACAGCACCGTCGTGTTCCGTATTGAGCAAATCATTATCAAATTGTCTAATGAAGAGATTCCGAATAAGTTTATTAGACAAAGAGCCGCCGCTTCCGTGTGCGAGAAGGATTTTATCAAATTCATTTTTTGGTGTTGGACAATCCATATTAATAATCCGTGTTAATCATTTCGATCCGTTTTATCCGTGTTCTTTAAATTTCTAAATAGTTTGATAATTATAATAAGCTGCGCAAGCGCCTTCTGAAGATACCATAGGTGCACCAACAGGATTTGTTGGTGTGCATTCATTACCAAATATTTTACAATCAAAGGGCTTCTTCAATCCCTGGAGTATTTCACCTGCGATACATTTTTCATCTTCGTGATGTTTAATAGAATTCAGCTCAAATACTTTCTCAGCATCGAGATTACTAAATTCGTCCCGTAATTTTAATCCACTGTTTTTTATTTCACCGAGTCCCCGCCAATTTCTATCACAGACTTCAAATACATTGTAGATTGTTTCCTGCGCTTTAATATTTCCGCCCTTCGTTACAACTCTTTTGTATTGATTTAGAGTTTTGCTTTCATTTAACAAATTTTGTTTAGCCGTTAAAAGAATTCCTTCTAGTATATCAACAGGTTCAAATCCGGTTATAATAATCGGTAAGTTATAATGACTTGAAATATCTTCGCACCAATTAGTTCCGGTTATTGTGCAGACGTGACCGGGTGCAAGCAATCCATTCAGCCTGATTAATTCAGAGTTGAGTAAGCTTTTAACAGCGGGTGGAATCAAGACATGTGAACTTAAAACAAAAAAATTATCCAGCATTAATTTCTTTGCAGTTAATATTGAAGCAGCATTTGCCGGTGCTGTTGTTTCAAATCCAATTGCAAAAAATATTATCTT
>CAZLJI010000382.1:0-3188 GCA_964559565.1 uncultured Ignavibacteriaceae bacterium
CTAGCTTTACTCCTGAGCAATTAAATAATAACACAACTTATTATTGGAAAATTGTTGCAAAAGATAATCAGGGTGCGACTACTTCGGGACCAGTTTGGAATTTTACGACTGAAACTGCGATAGTAAATAATCCGCCCTATCCGCCATCGAATCCAAATCCCGGAAATGGGGCAGCAAATCAACCGATTAATTTAACGTTAACATGGAACAGTACTGATCCGGATGGTGATCCGCTTACATATGATGTTTATTTCGGGAATAATGATGAGCCTCCTCTTGTTTCAACGAATCAATCAAATGCAAGTTTTAACCCAGGAATTTTAAACAGCAATGCAACATACTATTGGAGAATTGTTGCTAAAGATAATCAGGGTCATTCTACTTCTGGACTGGTTTGGAATTTTAGTACGTTATACATTGATCAAACTCCCCCTGAAATAGTAAATGCTGAACCAACTGATTCTGTAACACTACATATTTGGTTTTCTGAACCAGTTGAACAATCCAGCGCTCAAAATATTTCCAATTATTCCATCAACAATGGCGTTCAGGTGCTTGGTGCATCTCTTTCCGGATCAGAGGTTACTTTATTAACAACAATTCATACCGCAGGAGTTTACACTTTAACGGTTGTAAACGTTAATGATTTAGCCGGGAATCAAATTACTCCTCCGAATAATACATATCAGTATGAATACTCTTCCAGTCTGTCAGAAGGAATCAATCTTGAATTAAAAGTTTTCCTTGATGGACCTTATATCAATAATGTAATGACAACCAATTTATCTAATAATTCAATGATCCCACTCACTCAACCATATTCAGTATCCCCCTGGAATTATTATGGAAGTGAAACGGTAACTGGACTCCCACAAAATATTGTTGATTGGATACTGATTGAATTGAGAACTAATACATCAGCTTCTTCAGTAGTAAGCAGACGGGCTGCATTTCTGAGAAGCGATGGAATAGCTGTTGAGCTGAATGGAAGTAATAAAATCTCATTCTCCGGAGTCCAGGATGGATCGTACTTTGTAGTAGTATACCACCGAAACCATCTTGCAATAATGACCAAAAATGTGATCCAATTATCAGAAACATCGTTATTATATGATTTCACTACATCTCAAAATAAAGCCTATGGAAGCCAACCGATGAAGTCGTTGTACGGTGGAAAATATGGTATGTATGCTGCTGATGGAAATGCAAATGGCAATGTTAATAATTCTGATAACTCCAGTGTTTGGAGACCAGAAAACGGATCTGTTGGTTATAAGGTAGGAGACTTCGATTTAAATGGTGGTGTAAATATCGTTGACAAAAATGAAAAGTGGAAAGTTAATAAAGGTAAGATTTCATATGTTCCTATTAATTAATCATCAACAGTAAATATTTATTAAATTTTGAAAAGTATAGTAGAGGATAAAATGAAAATGTTCAAAACTTTTGCAATTACAGTTATTTTCTCCTTTTTAGTCTCTAGAGCTCTTGCAACAGAATTAAACGGCAGAATTAGCATAATAAATAACGACGGTACGAATTATAAAATAATGCTGCAAGTTAATACAGATGTGGAGCCTGGTGAACTTGGGGGGGCTACAATTATCTTAGATTATGATAACACTATACTGAGCTATCCGGATGAACCTGAAATGGGTGTGGATTTTATATTCTATAATTTCAATTTAGGGTACTATGATGAAGCGAGAGTTACAAAAGTTACAGACAACCAAATATGGATAAATGTAGATTTGATCTCAGATGAATATGGTACAATCGTTACCAACGGACCTTTTCAATGGACAAATCTTGCGCTGCTGAATTTCGGAACAAATGGTATTGTTACAAGCAATGTTGTCTTCTGGGACATTTACAATTCATATTGGGGGGTATATGATTCTGATAATGCAACAACCTGGGAAATTGGTAACTTCGATAATCTTACTACTTCAATTGAAAACGAAACAATAAATGATCAGCCAAATTCCTTCAGTCTTAACCAGAACTACCCAAATCCGTTTAACCCGAGCACAAGGATCAGCTGGCAGTCACCAACCAGTGAATGGCAGACGATCAAGGTATACGATATCCTCGGTAATGAAATTGCCACTCTCGTGGATGAATTCTTACCGGCTGGAAAACATGAAGTTGAGTTCACGATGAACGACGGATCCGGAACTAACTTAGCAAGCGGAATTTATATTTACAGATTACAGGTGGGTTCATTCATTCAAACGAAGAAGATGATGCTGATGAAATAAATTTCACCAGTTTGAAATTTCAGTATATCAGTCGAATGTACGTGGTAAATAATATGTGTAAGTGATCTGAAAAACGGTGTCGCGAGACACCGTTTTTCTTTTATTCCTATGAATCTAAAATGAACTTTTTATAGAATAAGAATTAATGAGCAATTCCTGAGATCGGGAAGAAAGCACCCCCATTAGGGCCATTTGTTGATACTCTTACAGATACTGGTTTAACAACATTTGTGGTATCAATGTCGTAGATCACAAAACTAAATGAAGTCCAGGCCGGACTTTGTGTATCAGGCAAAGTTACAGAAAGATCACCTTGTGCTTCAACAGATTCACCTTCAACTGATACCGTAATAGTTGTCCCTGCAGCAAGAGGATTACCATTCTGATCACCAACGTAATAACCGAATTGCTGTGAACCGTTATTAGGAACATCAATATTAGTTGGTGTTACAGAAACCTGAGCAACGCCAGAGAACAAAACAATTGTCTCTTTGGTAATTAACTGTGAATTTTCATCTACTGTCGATGCTGAGATAGTAGCAAATCCAGCCCCAAGAGTTGGGTGGATTGGCTGAGGTTCTGCAGAAATTAATGTAACACTTCCCTGCCCCATTTCATTAGTGAGAGTTGAACCCTGAATAATACCGCCTGTGGTTGTAAAATAAACAGCGGTTTCGGCTCTTACGGGATTTGCATACTTGTCGCCAACAAAGGCTATGATTTCATCTTCGAGACCAAATATATTGTAACCCGGAAAGTTGAATTGGACTGGAGAAATGCTGAAGTGGTCATAATCTGGCAAACCACCATGAATTGTTACACCAACAGGAAGCGACGATATAATATTATTTAGATGAACTATTCTGGCTATAACCTGAACGACTCCTGCTTTTGTTCCGCTGGTTAAGTTAACAACAGCTTGCCCCT
>CAZLJI010000383.1:0-3179 GCA_964559565.1 uncultured Ignavibacteriaceae bacterium
TCGTTACTGCTGCTCTCGTATAACTATCCAGTTCTTCTTCTAATCCATCATCTGCCCTTTCCGGAGCATCTACGAGCGCGCTGCCCGTATTATCCAAAAATTTTTTTCTGTTCAGCATCTATGTCCTCTAAGATTCGTTTTAAAAAAAATTAACTTTTAAATATATGGATTTTTGTAGAGGTTAATCAAACTTCTATTATTGTCCAAATTATTAACAATTGTACTCGACTCAACCACTTTAGAATATTTAGCTAACAAAAACAATTATCATACCAAGGGGACTTAATCATTGACTTCGTAATAGCTCATTAGGGGTGATGGATTTTTGTCTAGTTACTTCAATTCTCAGATTATTCTGAAAGTTTTACTTCTGTTTTGCAAACGGATATGTTAGAATTTTGGCAATATATGGCAGATGCGGGTGAATTAATACCTGAGTATTAATATTTAATGAGGGGCAAAGAATTTCGAGTAATTATTTCCAACAATTTTGGTTCTATTACATACGAATGAGAGAATCTGAATAATTGTAAAAATTACATAAATAGTTACCGAATCATAAGTTTTTCATCCACTATTTTCAGAGTAAAAATTTAATAAAAAGTAGTTAACCTAAGTCGTAATTTTGTAATTCGTTGCTCTGATCATATCTAAATATTTTATGGATGCTAATGGTTTTTCTATTAACTTTAGACTTGAAATTCTATGATGTTATAATTCTAAATTTGATTAAGTAATGGCAGTGAAAAATAAAAACGCAAAACAAAAGACTGCACCTCCCACTGGGAAACAATTGGGAAAGCAAGTCGAAAAAGAATCTGATTTCTATACTAAGCATAAAAGTACGATTTGGACAATAATCATTTTAGTTGTACTTACTATATTTTTTATTATCAATAACACAAGGAAAGTGCCTGATGAAGGCTCCTATCCTCCAAATTATCTCAAGGGGAAAACCGCGGATGAAAAGTCAAACTAAGTTCGAAGCAATTTTATTCTGATCATCTCCTTAGTTTAATTACAAAACGAACAATGTGATGCAAGAAAAGAAACCAAAAATTCTGATTGTTGAAGATGAGTTAGAGAGCCAGAAGTACTTTGAGTTGGTTCTCAGGAAAAAATTTGAAGTTGATTTTTGCGACACAAGAAATTCAATGTACAGTTTACTGAGTAAACGAGATTACGATGTTATTGTAATGGATATTTCTTTAAAGGATGGTGTGAATGGTGTAGATTTAATTGAAGAGCTTACGCGAAGCACTTCTAATATAAAAATTCCAATAATTTGTCTTTCCGCTCACGCATTTGGTGAAGATCGGTTGAAAGCAGAAGAGGCAGGAGCCGATGTTTATCTAACAAAACCAATTAGAGGTCAAACACTGATTCAAGCACTTGATGAGTTGATAGATATCAGTATTGAAGAAAAAAAATCAGCTTAAATCCCATCTCTCATAAATCTTGGTTCCTCTAAGGTAAGAATAAGAGATATTCGATGTGAATCTGGTAACCTGTCAAGTTCAGATTGACTGAATCGTGCAAACGAATAATCAATATTTAATTTTGGAAGCCTAACACCTGCACCAGCAGTAAACTGTTTAACATCGCTATAACCACCACGAATGTAAACTATATTTTTAATATTCCATTCAAGTCCGGCATGAGCATCAAAGCTTACCGGACCAACATTAAACTGAGTTGCGAACTGTCTGTTTTCAAATCGAATGTCCAAATCCACAGCGGGCATAATGTAACCGCCTAATATTTCTGTTATTCTGTATGCACTGCCCACTTTTAAAGTTGGTGATATCAATTCATTTGTGCCAGTGCTCCATGCTACAAGTGTCGTTGTTGCATCCTGAAGGTTTCCGCCGACTGATAAATTTTCAATGGGCATCCAGTATGCCCCGATATCAAATCCAATTCCGGTTGCGCCAAATTCTGCAATATCTCTTCTTATAATTTTTATATTAGCTCCCCAATAAAAATCTTTCCATTGTCGCTTTGCAAATGTTAAATAGAATGCCCAATCCTGGTTACTAAATTCAGTAATTCTTGAGTAATCTAAACGTGCATACATATTATTAATGTCTGTAATAAGCTGTCCGGTTTGACCGTCTATTAATGCATTTCTTGTATCTGGAATTCCATCAACAGCAAGTCTCATAATACTCAAGCCGAAACTCATATCTTCCTGGAAAGGAATTGCTACAGCGCCATAATCGTAATTAACCAGGTTGCCGAATTGTTCTGAGTGCATCAGGGAAAGCTGCGGATAATTTATATTAGCTAAACCAGCAGGATTGTAATAACCTGAAGTAACATCATCTGCTATACCTGTAAAAGCGCCGCCCATACCAAGCGGTCTGCCGCCAATTCCTATCGCCATAAATTCACCGGCATATTTACCAAAGACTGGTTGTGCATTTAGAGATGTGATGGAAACCAGAAAGGATAGTGAGATGAAGACTATTTTTTTTAGCATAGTAGAAACTCCCGAATGCATTAATTGTTTAAATCCTGGCAAAAAGATGGTTAATGAAAATCATAAAGTCAAGGCTATTTTTATGCGATGCTGGGGAAAAAGATATAATCCGAATAATTACAATTTATTCGCCTTTCCCTGGTTAGCAACCGCCGCCGCTGCCTTTGCAATTTCTTCCTGATCACCGAGATAATAACTTTTGATAGATTTCAGGTTTTCATCAAGTTCGTAAACCAATGGAATTCCTGTAGGTATGTTCAACTCTACAATTTCACTCTCAGGAATGTTATCCAAGAATTTGACCAAAGCTCTAATACTATTTCCGTGTGCAACAACTAAGACTTTCTTTCCTTGCCTGATAGATTTTGTGATTGTTCCCTCCCAGTAGGGCACAAAACGTGCGACTGTATCTTTTAAACACTCTGTGAATGGAAGTTCACTCTCTATCAAATCGGCATAACGTGGATCTTTGCCGGGATATCTTTCATCTGTTTTTTCTAATGCAGGTGGTTGTATGTGATAACTTCTTCTCCAGATTTTAACCTGGTCTTCTCCAAACTTTTGTGCAGTCTCAGCTTTATTCAATCCTTGTAAAGCGCCGTAGTGACGTTCATTCAGTCTCCAGTGGCGGATTACAGGAATCCACATTAAATCCATTTCATCAAGCGTAATCCATAAAGTTCTGATCGCTCTTTTT
>CAZLJI010000384.1:0-3161 GCA_964559565.1 uncultured Ignavibacteriaceae bacterium
TTGTTGACCCTGTTGCATTATCAAGCAAAGATGAATCTTGATTTGAATCTAATAAATTTAACTGGAAGTAGTTCACTTGGCGGTCTTGTAGGCTATCAATCTAGTGGAACAATCTCTAATTGTTCAGCAACAATCTCTGGAACAATCTCTGGTAGTTGGTTTATTGGCGGCCTTGTCGGTTATGCCCGCGGAGTAATTTTTAATTCTTCCGCAGAAATCCTGGGCAAGATCTTTTCAACTAACCAACATGTGGGCGGCCTTGTCGGATATCAGCCGGCGGGAACAATTTCTAATTCTTCAGCAATAATACAGGGAACTATTTTTGCCGATGGCGGAGTTGTTGGAGGTTTGATTGGTTCGCAAAATGGAGGAGCAATGTCTGATTCGAGAGCCATTATTTATGATTCAGCAATATTAAATGCAAGTATATATTTGGGCCCTGTTATTGGTATTCCTGGTGCTGTCACAAATACTTATGGTACAATTTTTGATTCCTCAAATGGAAACATAACTTTCTTAGATTGGAATGTTACAAATCCTGCTGGCGGAAACTTGACTCAGTCAATGTATATCAATAATAATTTCGCTTATGTAAATGGAAGCATATCTGGCTTCAATAAAAGCGCAAACATAACCTTTCTTGGAATGAATGGATATACTCACGCGCTTATACTCAAAGATGGAAATGCCTGTTTGCCACCTGAATGTAATATCTTGAGTTATGTTGGGGATGTGATTAAATTTAATGTAACTTCTTGGAGTAATTATACAATTGTTAACGATAGTACTGCCCCCACAGTTAATATTACTGCTCCGCAAAACATGACTGTTACTGGAACTACTTCTCATAATTTTACAATTAATGCTTCAGACGATTATGCTTTGGCTAATGCAACTCTCAGGCTTTACAATGGAACTGATAATTCTTATAATATTGATCTTGGTGGCGCAGTACAGATTGTTACAGGCATAGTTGTTGAACTTGTGCAAGGAGTTTATTCTTGGCTGTGGCTGGTATTTGATTTGGCTGGAAATTTTGTTTCCACAGATCAAACTATTGGCAATTACACTATGACTGTTGATACTACTGATCCTTATATAGAAATAAATTCTCCAATACCTGCAAATTATACTAATGCTACTATCTTGGTGGATATAACTGCTATAGACAACAGCAATACAGCTATTAACTATACTTGGTATAATTGGAATGGAACAGATGTAATCTATACTGGAACAGAATCAGTCACCTTCGCTCAAGGAACAAATACCTTTGATGCTTATACTAATGATAGTGCTGGAAATCAAAATCAAACCCAAGTTATTTTCTTCGTGGATTCTATCTTGCCTACAATAGACTTTGTGCCTATAACTGAAACTTCTGGAAGTTATCTAAGTCGAGATAACATCCAAGCGAATGTAACGGCAACCGATACAAACTTGAAAGAAATTTTCATATCACTTTACAATTATAGCTCTGGAGATTTTGTAATAGGCGTAGTAGATCCTTCAACGCCGCCTACAGATTTTTATTTTGCAAATTTCACGGGCTTAGATGATGGAATCTATGAATTTAATGCAACTGCTATTGATATCTTGAATAACCGCAATTATACTGAAACAAGAAATGTAACGCTCGATACTACAAATCCAACAATATCTTTTGGATTAAATACAGAATCAAATGGCAGTAATAAAAGCCAGAATTGGATTTATATAAATGTCTCTGCATACGATTTGAATGAAGCTAATGTAACGTTCGACCTTTTTAATTTTAGTTCTGGAGATTTGATTAATAGCACAACACTTGATGCAGGATCTAGAAATATTAATTTCACAAATCTTTCAGACGGAGTATATGCTTATAATGTAACTATTCTGGACTTGGCTGGAAATTTAAATAACACCGAGACGAGAAAAATTACTTTAGACACTACTGCGCCAAATGTAGCTCTTGGTCTTGCAGAAGCCAAACCCCGAGAACTTTCTATTGATATTATCGCAAATGATTCTTTAACTGGTTTGAACGGAACTTGTGTTTCCAGCAGAGGTTCTGTAACTGGAACAACAAAAATATTTGAAGAAGATCTCTTATGCCGAGACGCATATATCTATTCTGTAACATGTTATGACCTTGTAGGCAATAATGCTACAGCTATAGAAACTTTTGAAACTCTTAATTGCCCCGGAACAAATTATCTGCCTGGTTTGCAGTCACTTGTGCTTGATTTGGAAAATTTAGATGAAACTGTTAATTTAAGAATTGGTCAACTGCTTAGATTCTTTTATTTTGATGAAGAACATACAGCAAAAATAATCTTTGTGGGTTCAAATTATGTTGTTTTGCAAATACAATCAGACCCCCAGGAAATCAATCTATCTATTGGAGAAACAAAAGAAGTAGATTTAAATCAGGATAGTGAAGAAGATATTCTTGTAACTCTTAATTCTTTAAAATTTGGAGTGGCCAATCTGGAATTTCAAGTAATATCCCGGGAAGAGCAGATTGCTGAACCGGAAAAACCAGAGATCGCTGAAGAATTCAAGATTCCGATGATTGTTATAATGATTTTGATTGCTATTTTAAGTTTAGCAATATTTATCGTGCTTGTTCTTTTAATAAGGAAACTGGCTATACGAATTAAGTTCGGCTCGCTTAGAAAGAACTGGAAAAATCCCAACGCAAAATTTAGACAGCTTTAAATACTCGTTCCCTCTTTTAGAAAAAGAGAGATTGAGGGGTAGAGAAAACTTATATAGGGAAACTATTTAATCTTAAAAAGAGGTTTTTATCAATGGCTAAAAAAGAGGTCGAGGATATTCTTAGAAAATATGGGCGCCAGATTGAAGAGCGGGGAAGTTCTGTAAGTCAAGGCTCTTATCAGTATCAGCCACAATCAAGCATTTCTGCCGAATTCTCTCAATTCAAGCAAGATATGATGCCGGAGTTCTCTAAATATGAGAGATGGTGTAATAATGTTGGGGGAATGTTTAAATTAAAGCTGTCTGCAAAAGATAGTGATAAAATTCAAGCAGAAATAGATTCTGCACATCTTGAAGCAACTCCGAACCAGGTCGTTTCTTTGGCAATGCTATCTTTTATTTTAACATTTCTTGGAGGCTTGTTGTTTGTTTTCGCAATATATCTGATAACTCTTAAT
>CAZLJI010000385.1:0-3148 GCA_964559565.1 uncultured Ignavibacteriaceae bacterium
GATTCTCCGGAAAGAAGTACAGGAACCTGGACAACCGGTATTGGTGATAGAGAAGCTAATTATGTATTTCTATACGATCACGATGGGCATTATTCTAAACTAAAGATTGTAAACTGGGGCGGTGGAGTTCCAGGTGAGCCTGCCTGGGTTGACGTTCAATGGTATTATAATGAAACTGAGCTTGACGAAAGATTCAAATAGGCTCTGTTCATAATTATTTTAGAAACCCTCATTACAAAACGGTGAGGGTTTTTTATTTTATTACTCTCAACCTCGTGATAACTATAGGGACAAAGTTGTTATTATATCCATTCATTTTGTTTGAAAATTAAAAAAGCACCCTCTTCAATTAAAAAAAGAGTGCTTTGATTACGCCTCCTGTTAGTATTATTATTTTTTAGCTAGCAATTCACCAGCTTTATCTGGCGGAGTTGGTTGAGGTACCTGATTCCTGATTGGTTTTATGCTCATCAGGTACGCATACATGGCTTTGAGATCTTCGTCAGTTTTTAATCTGTAAACCTCCCATGGCATAGGAGGAAGAAGTGATCTTCCCACCCCTTTTAATTTTCCTTCCCTCATTGTCTTAATAAACATCTCTTCTGTAACTGCACCGATCCCGGTTGCTTTATCAGGAGTTAGGTTTGCAACGTACGAAACTCCCCAGGGACCAACCCACGCGGTTAAGCCCATATTGCCGGCAACCCAATTCATTCCGAGTGCAGACACATCAAGAGGTGGTACCGCATCACCTTCCGGATGACCGGAAAGCAATCTTGTTGTATCAAGAATCATTCTGCCATCTTCAGTAAAAATCTTAGGTGTGTGACAATCATCGCACGCACTTGTGTGAACTAGATACTTCCCCAAAGCAACCATCTCAGCCTGTGTCTTAGGCTTAGCCTCACCTTCCCCGGTACAGCTTAGTTGAAGAAAAAGTACAAGAGTAAATATTGCAGATATAGCTGCAACAAAAAAGAACTTGCGCATTGCGCCTCCTTAGTAAAATGTTGGTAAATATTTTTTACCTGGCCGTTAGCTGTGCGGCAGAGGAATGACTCGATGAGTGAATTTCATTTGTGGATGATAAGTTATAATTGAATTCACCCAGGGGCTATGCTAAACTATTTATCATTTTAGAAAAAAGCAATTTGCTTGGTAAACCAAACAGTTGATGGAATTTATATTTATAATTTGTGGGCTTATTTGAACTTAATTGATTTTTCTATTTAACAAAAATATTTTTTTTCACTTTCAGAATGGTAATTTTCAAATCTTTATCATCATTAATGGTTTTTTTTTATAATTTTCAACTGCACTAGCAAAGCACCGCACACAGCTATTAACATTCCTATGCCTTCCTGCAATGAGATTGCTTCGCCAAGAAAGATCCAGGCGAGAACTGCAATTTGAATCAGCATTGTTCCATTAATAATGCTTGATTCCATAGCCGAGAGAGTCCGAAGAGTAAAATTCCAGATTGTGAATGCAAGTGCTGTGTTAATAACTGCCAGCCATAGCAGATAAAAGATATTTTGATTGCTAATTGAAGGAAATCCCTGAACCACAATTCCGATCGATAGTAGTATAACCGAACCAATTCCCATACTTATTATCGTAACAACAACAGGATTTATTTTTGCTTCCCGATTTATATTTCTTCCCAGAACAGCTGAGGCGGAATTAGCAAGAACACCAATTGTCATAACAATTAATCCTAATTCCTGGCTTTCACTTAAGGCAATAGGAAGAAAGTAAGTGAATATTCCGAGTATGAAAAGAAACACACCTAACCACTGCAGCTTAGTTGGGAATTCATGGATCAGAAATATAGCCATTACGGCAACGATGAGAGGCGTAAAGTTTAGCCAAAGACTCACAGTAACAGCAGGAAGAAGTGAAAGTCCTATGAATTGAGTCCCCTGCGTGAAAGTATAAAAAAGGAAGCCAAGAAGAACTAATTTGATCCAATCTTTCCTTTCAAGATTTTTTATTACAATAGAATTAGTTTTTGTAAATGCAAATGGCAGAAGACAAATGAATGCGATTGTGTATCTTAATCCTGCAAAAGTTAACGGTGGAATTTCATCAAGACCGATTTTTACTATTACAAAGGATGTTGACCAGAGAAAGGTCACGAGGAGCGCAAGAAGTGTAGCTCTGAAGTGCGAGTGATTTTTCACATTCTTAATTTATAAATACTATTTCATTTTATTTAATATCGATTTAACTCTCTCAAAAACTTTTTCTGAATCAATTCCTCCCTCACCGCTAAAATCACAAATGTGCGGATCGCCGGGGCAAACTGTTGAACAGTAATTTTCTTCTGGTAAAATTATCTCCGATTTATTGCCAAGCGGTCCCCATAATTTTGGCGAACAAGCCAGCAAAGGACAAAACAACGAAATTGTTGAAACTTTTAACGCTGCACAAATATGCATTGGTCCGGTGCTTGCCGAGATAAGAATATCCAAAGTACTGAAATTTATTATTGAATCTCTCAGTGGTAAATTAATGTTAGGATAAAGAACATTGCTGATATTTTTAATTTCATCAGGAGGATTATTATCTGTAACGACTACACGAATATTTTTCTTTTCAGTTAATAAAAAAATTAATTTTCTATATTCTTCAATTGTCAAATTCGGTGAAGATTTTCCACTGGTGGTATTTATTCCGATTAGGAATTCTCCATTTGGTGCAAGTTTCTTTTTAATTACATCGTGCTTCACTTTTTCATCTGTTGATAAAAATATTTCAGGTTCAAGACTCTTCGGTTCAATTCCGATTTTTCTAACCATATCCAGACAATAATCTGCTTCGTGTCTTAGTGGAATATATTTTTTTCTGTCAACATATTTTGAAAAGCTGAGGAACTGATAAAGCTTATGTCCAACACCAATCCGGCTTGGAATACCGCTGAAGAATAAAATCCAGTTTAACCTTTCATCCGGTAAAAGCATAAATGCGTGAGTGAATTTGTGTTGCCTGATTTCCGCAACCAGTTGCCAGAATGGTTTTGAAGATCTTTCATTCTCACCATCGAATAAAATAATTTCGTTAACGTATGGATTGTGCAGATATATATCTTTAGTGTACTTACTAACAATAACGGAAACAAAACTGTCGGGATAAGCTTTTTTTATTT
>CAZLJI010000386.1:0-3148 GCA_964559565.1 uncultured Ignavibacteriaceae bacterium
GTGGTGTATATCAAAGTATATCTGGATGGGGAATTACCTGCGGGTTTTCGTAATTTGAAAGAGTCTACAAGGGAAATGCTGGATGAGATGCGTGCCATATCAGGGAAAAGAATAGACTATCTTTTTATTGATCCTTTGGAAGGTGTTTCAGCCGAAGATGAGAACAGTATTTATCTTCAGTTGATAGATGAAGGTCTTGAACCGGTCAACCTTGAAGTGGTTGCAAAAGGAAAGAAAACCCAAAAGGTGATCTTTCCCGGAGCTGTGCTGTATTATAAAGGAAAAACTTTAGCTATTAAGTTATTAAAACAGCAATTGGGTATTTCATCCGAACAGGTATTGCATAATTCAATCATTTCTTTGGAATATGACCTCATCAGTACAATTCGGAAATTATCTCAACCGGAGAAATTAAAAGTAGCTTTGATTCAGGGACATGGTGAGCTTGGTGAGAAAGAGACTTATGATATAGAAAAGACACTGGCTGAGTATTATGATGTGCAGAGAATTGATCTTCCAAAATACAAAGTGGGTGCTCTGAATCAGTTTCATTTAATCATTGTTGCCAAGCCAACGCAGACTTTCACTGAACTGGAAAAATACAAAATTGATCAGTTTGTGGTAAGGGGTGGGAAAGTCCTTTGGCTGATTGATCAGCTTGTGGCGGAAATTGATAGTTTGGGTGAAGAAGGTGTTACTTCAACCGTGGCATATAACCTCAATCTGGATGATATGTTCTTTAAATATGGAGTGCGGTTTAATTATAATTTGGTGCAGGATCTTCAATGTCATTTGATTCCTGTGTTGATTGACATGGGGTCTCCTCAAAGGGATTTTCGTCCATGGATTTATTATCCGGTTGCTTTTCCTGTTACTGATCATCCTATTGTGAATAATCTGAATGCAGTATGGTTTCGATTTTCTAATTCCATTGATACAGTTGGCAATCCATTAATTAGAAAAACGGCATTAATGCATTCAGGCAGTGATACCCGCTTGGTTTATAAACCTGTTAGGATTAGTATTCTGGACGCACATCGGGAACCAAATGTAGATTTATTTGACAAGGGACCTCAGATGTTGGCTGTACTTGTGGAAGGATCGTTCACCTCTCTATACAAGAATCGTCTTTCTCCGGCTACCCTTCAGAAGGATGAATATGGGGAGTTTATGGAAGAAGGCAAACCAACAAAAATGATTTTTGTTAGTGACGGAGATGTAATTGCCAATCAGGTGAGTAAAATCAGGGAGCAGTATTTTCCGCTGGGTTATGATCGTTATACCAATCAAACCTTTGGGAATAAGACTTTTATCCTTAATGCCGTGGATTATCTGATTGATGAAAGTGGTATAATGCAATTACGAACCAAGCAGTTTAAACTTCGACTCCTGAATAAAAATAAGGTCAAAAAATATAGATTTAAATGGCAATTTATTAATCTCTTTTTGCCAGTACTTTTTGTACTGCTTTTTGGTTCAGTTTATTATTTTGTAAGGAAGAAGCGGTTTGCAAAAAAAAATAAATAGCATGTAATGTAATGAAAAGAAAACAAATAATAAATCTGATTTTTCTTGTGGTACTGATTATTGCCAGCGTATGGATCATTCTTGAAAACAGAAATACGACTCTCAAATTGCCATTGGATGCTTTTGCCGAAAAAGATACGGCTGCTATTACTAAAGTGTTTATTGCGGATATGAAAGGACAGAGTGTTACGCTTTCGCGAAAGAATGGTTCTTGGCTCATTAATGAAGAATTCCCTGCCAATCAAACTAACATTGAAAACATGTTGGAGGTTTTAGTCAAGATGGAGATCAAAAGCCCCACTCCTGAAAGCATGATGGATAATGTAATTAAAAGCATGGCAAATGAGGCTGTTAAGGTGGAGATATATAAGCAAAAAAAGAAGCCGGTAAAGGTTTTATATGTTGGTGGACCAACACAGGATCATACCGGAACTTTTATGGCCATTGAAAAATACAAGAAAATCCCTTATATTATGCATATTCCAGGTTGGATAGGTTATATGTCTGAAGGATATTTTTTTACAGATGCAGCCGAATGGAGAAGTAAGGCGGTGTTTACTTATGATCCTTTGAGTATTGCAAAAATAAAGGTGGATTATCATAATTATCCAGACAGTTCTTATGAAATCAGAGTTGGAAATGATTACAACTTTGTTCTAAAAACAGGGAGAGAAGGAAGAGTAATCAATTCTTTTAATAAGATTTCTGTTAAGTCATATTTGCAAGGTTTTACCAGTTTTTATCTCATGGAGGTTGACAACTATATTGATGCAAAAAAACGGGACAGTATTTTATCTGCAGGGCCTGTGGTGACCATTTCTGTCACTGATAAGGAAGGAAAAACCAAGATGCTGAATGTTTTCTACAAACCAACTGACCTGCAAACCAAAGCGGAATTGTTTGAAGGGGTGGATAAAGAGCATTTTTACGGTATTCTTAGTGAAAGAGAAGAAGAATTGATCATTCTTCAGGCATTGAATCTTAACAAATTAATGTGGAAAATTGAGGATTTTGTTAAGTAAAAATTACATTATCTTTCCATCGCAAAAAAACAAAGTCAATGATTTTTAAAATGAATCTTTTTATTGATTTATTATACTTTTGTAGTAATTTTGACATTGCTTTAAACTGGGTTATGCCCATAGAATGTGAACTAAATAGGTTAAAATATTAATTAAATATCAAATGAAATTTATAGCATCAACATCAGCGCTTCTGAAACAGCTACAGGTAATTAACGGAGTTATCAGTTCAAAAGTGGTTATTCCTATTCTGGAATACTTCCTTTTCGAAGTAGAACGTGATAAATTAAAGATTGTGGGAACTGATCTGGAAGTATCCATGCAGGGAAGTGTAAGCGTGCAGTCGACTGAAACAGGTAAGGTAGCCGTTCCTGCAAAAATGATCATAGATATTCTGAAGACATTACCAGATCAGCCAATTACTTTTACCATTAATGAGGATACAAATAGTATTGAACTGACTTCCGATACTGGAAAATACAAAATAACTGGTGAAATAGCTGATGACTTTCCGAAGTTCCCCATTCTGGAGGATGCCACTACTATTGCGATGCCTGCGGATGTGCTGCAGAATGCTATTTCGAAAACACTTTTTGCAG
>CAZLJI010000387.1:0-3145 GCA_964559565.1 uncultured Ignavibacteriaceae bacterium
CTGGGAAGTATTCTACCACTTCACCTTTTGCCATACTCTCTGGTATGATTATCTGTCCTGCTGCATTCAGCTTTATCCAGTAGCCATATCCAGGATTAATTGTGGTTGCTACCTGGTAGCCACCTGAGTATGCATAGATCGGTCCGCTCTGTAATCCCGGAGGATTCGTTGTAACATTCGCTGCTGTTACACTCAGTTCATATCCACCAAACAGATTCCATCCACTGGCTCCTGCTATCGGGTCGTGAGCGACTATCTGGATTCCGCCTGAAGGCCATTCGTCACCAGTGTTGTAAGTTCTGGCTCCTGCGTGCTTCATCCAGTATCCGATTCCCGGTACTGCAGTTGTCACGGTTTGATATCCGGCAGCATATCTGAATACGTTTGCACCCGGGTCTCTGAATGCCCACCAGGTGTTTACATTCTGATCTGTTGGATGCAAGCCAGGTATTGATACCATATTCCAACCATTCGCAACGTTCACTGTTAATTGGAATGTGGTTGCACCTTCGAAAAGTGTCCAGTAAGAGAAACTTCCAATCCCTGATAACTCGACATAATTTCCTGAGGTATTAGCGCTGCCACCCTCATTTGTCCAAGTGTTATTACCACCACTTGGTGACTTAAATAATCGGAGATTTGCTTCAGAGAGTCCGTTCAGTTCCGATTCATCAAAATAATATCTCAGCGTTGCATTCAATCCAGTATTGTTTGTCGGTATAATATTGAAAACTCTGAAAATACTATTTTCACCGTCTTGAGTTCCAGCAAAATGATATCTTTCAATCGTAGTGCTGCCAAGATTAGCTGAAGTGGTTAACATCGCACCCATCCCGCCAATATTTATACCTGATGGAGCGTTAATATCACGGATAGTGATTAGCTTTCCAGTAAAATCTGTAACGGTATTCCCGGGAGTTTCTATCAATGATGCAACAGGACCTAAAGTAATCGTAATACCATTCAAATGCAGATCACCATTGGTAATTGATAGGTTCCCATTAACCGTAAAACCTTGGCTGGGTGTAACTCCTTGTGAATTATTAATTGTAAAATTATTTACAGCAGCGGGAAGACGAACTCCGGTTACCTGCGGAGAAGTTCCATTAAAAGTATAATTGGCAGCTGTACTTAATGTTACTACACCAGTAGTTTGAAGAGTACTATCGAGGCCGAATGGATTCGCGGTTTGTAAGGTTGCGCCGTCTTTTAATGTGAATATTCCACTTGATTTTAACTGGGTCATCCCAACATCCAAAATAGCATTTGTAGCTACTTCAACTGGAAATCCACTTGTAAAAGTTACATTTGTTAAATTTAAATTTTGTTGAGTTGTTCCTGAAAATAAAAACTTTGCACCTGTCGTATTTGAGTTCTGGGTCGAAGCATTAGACATAGTAAAGTTCTCACCTAGTAAATACCATGTTGTTGTGCCAGTTCCTGCCTGAGATCCTCTGGTACATGCAAAATTGCCACCTGTTACTGTAATGTTTCCATAAACAGTGATATTAACAGTCGTATTTCCATTTCCAGTCCCATGAGCTGAGAACTGACCAGCCAACTGCGTTATATTACCATTTATTACTACTGTTGCAGTACTATCAGTAAGTGGTCCGCATAAATACCATCTGCTGGAAGCACCTGTACTAACAATAGTTATATCTCCTCCAATTGTAACATTATTAAAACCCATATTTAGATTGCCCGATTGGTTAGGACAATTCCAAATCAGATTATAATAACTTTGATTTCTATCTCCCGGCGCTTGAGAAGTTATCCCTGTAAACTTACAAGTGGAACCTGTTCCCCAAGTTGCAATCGGAACACTTCCACTGTTGATGGCGTGGTCATAGGTGCTTCCATTGCCAAAGGTTAGTGAACCAGTAGTGATATTAATGTCTCCAGCCGTACTCATTGTTATATAACCACTAATGTTAACTGCAACATCGATATTTACCGCATTCACTATAGTTATATTCTCTGATCCGGTTGGAGGGCTTGAAGCTGGAATCCAGGCTGAACCACTCCATACTGACCAGGTAATCGGTGTACTCCAAGTGCTATCCGCAATGGACATATAATCTCCTACTGACGGCTGGGCAAATAAACTAATAGCACTGAAAAGAAGAAGAACCAAAAAGTTTTTTAGATGTTTCATAGCAACCCCTCTATATTTTATTGATATTATATTGATTTAATTGTGTATCTCTTCTATTAAATATATTTTGAATTTTTAACTAAAATGAAAAGATGAGAGATAACCTGCTCACACTATCAAAAATTTCAAAACTGGAATATGCGTAATTGAATTCAATATTATAATCAGAAAGTGACGTATTGAATCCAACACCACCTGACCATGATGCAAGATCTCGATTCGTTTGATATCCTCCACGAAGTGAAATCATTCTGAGAAATGTGTATTCTAGTCCAATATTAATTCTTTCGGAATAGTTATTCTGATGAAGGAAATCCACAGCAAGTAAAATACTATTCTCGTTTGAAATTGATCCATCGATAATTTCCATAACATTGATTGAAGCACCAAAGGAAAATAAAAGAGGTAATTGTTCTTCGATTTCTTCACGCTTAACATTTGTTGCAAAATTTCTTATGAACATTCCGAAAGCAAAATCATTAAATCCGGTTTGATATTTTACTCCCGCATCGAACGCTAATTTAGTTGCATCATTATCTTTAGTATCTGTACCGAATGTGCTTTGTCCAAGATTTTGCCCGGCTAGTTTCATGGTTAGTCCCATTGAAAATTCTTTGGTGATAGTTTTCGCATAAGACAATCCAAAAACATAAGCACCAACATTACTTACCAAACCATTATCTTTATACCCAAGCGGATAGAGTGAGAGTTCGGATGCGCTGATTAAACTCGTTCCGTTAATTGTTCCATAATCAACAGTCAACAAATGAGCTCCGATAACTCCAAATTCGTGAATATTCCAAGCAACCCCTCCACTCAGATAAGTTATATCAGCAATCCATTGAGTATAGTTTAAGTTTATATCAAAATTCTTGTGAAGCAGTGACAGACCTGCTGGATTATAAAACATACTTTCAGCGCCTCTACCTACGGTAACATAAGCTTCTCCCATTGCACTTGCTTTAGAAGAAGTACCGACTAATAAAA
>CAZLJI010000388.1:0-3126 GCA_964559565.1 uncultured Ignavibacteriaceae bacterium
AAGAAAATATATCGACTGGACACCATTCTTCATGACATGGGAATTGAAAGGAAAATATCCTTCCATCTTTGATGATAAAGCCGTTGGTGAAGAAGCAAAAAAACTCTTTGATGATGCTAATAAGCTTCTGGATAAAATTATTAATGAAAAACTTCTTACCACAAACGGGGTTATTGGATTGTTCCCAGCAAACACAGTAGGAACAGATGACATTGAAGTTTACTCTGATGAATCACGCAGTGGTGTGAAAAGAGTTCTGCACACAATAAGACAGCAAATGCAGAAATCAAAAAATGAACCAAATATTGCACTTGCTGATTTCATTGCATCAAAAGAAAGTGGTGTTGAAGATTATATAGGAATGTTTGCCGTTACTGCTGGTATCGGAATCGAAAAACTTATTGAGAAATTTGAAAAAGACCACGACGACTATAACAGCATAATGATTAAAGCCCTCGCCGACAGACTTGCGGAAGCTTTTGCTGAACATCTTCACGAATTAGTTCGGAAAGAATATTGGGGATATGCCTCAGATGAAAAACTTTCTAACGAAGACTTGGTAAAAGAAAGATATATAGGAATTCGTCCTGCCCCGGGTTATCCTGCTCAGCCGGATCATACTGAAAAACCAATTATCTTTTCTTTACTTGAAGTCGAGAAGAATGCCGGAATAAAGCTCACCGAAAGTTTTGCAATGTACCCCTCCGCGAGTGTAAGCGGGTTGTATTGCTCTCATCCAGAAGCAAAATATTTTACCGTGGGAAAAATCGGTAAAGATCAGGTTCTCGATTATCACCGCCGGAAAGGAATGAGCATTGAAGAAATTGAGAGATGGTTGAGTCCGATATTAAATTATTAGCCGAAAATAGTTTTCAACACTTGTTTTGTTCTTTTATCTCTTGGATTTTCTTTCAGGAAACTTTTGTAATTCAGAATCCAGAGTCGTAATAATTCTGCGCAATTCTTGATTGTTAGCATGAATATCTACAAAATAGGTTGAATCATCAGTCGCTGATTTTGGTCGCGATTCCAAATCAAACCTAATCCTTATAACACCCTCTCCAGAGGCTAATTTCTGAATATATTCGAATGATAAATTGGGCTCGGTAAAAGTTAACACAGTGTTACCGGGGCGATCTGAATTCTCTGAAACTTGATTAAACCATTCTATTAATTCTTTAAACTCCCAGGTTGTCAAAGACGGATCAATTGTTTGCCACTTTCCCAAATTACTATCAACTTTCAGATAAATGTTTAACCAGTTACTATCCCAATCTCCTTCGTCGTTTTGGGGGAACTGGTAATTATTTATTCTGAATTCAACTGTTTGATTGTCTATTCCATAAAAGATCATAAAGATTTCAAAAAAGTTTTTTCTCTAATCTGAATTTCAAGACATTAAAACCGTTAAAATTTACTAAATAAAATTATCTAGTTAGTTCTTTTTGGCAAAATCACCTTCCTCATCTAACTTTGCCCTTAAAAAATCTTCCAACTAAAGCAGGGAACATCTTTATGCCAGAAAAAACTCCCGATAAAAAACCAGGAATCTCTTCCTTCTCAAAAAATTACTGGATTGTAATTCTGATGGAATTCTTTGAGCGTGGCTCATACTACGGAATGATGAGCATTCTTTCTGTTTATATGACTGACCAGCTTAACTTCACAAAAGAAAGCGTTGGCGTCATTAAAAGTACAATTCAGCCGTTACTTTATATTCTTCCGATTTTATCAGGAGCAATAGGCGAACGGTTTGGCTATAGAAAAACTTTAATCTTCGCTTTTATCTTTTTGGGGATTGGTTATTTTCTTACAAGCCAGACAACAGAATATGCAATGGTGTTCGCAAGTTTGATAATAATGGCAGTTGGCGCAGGTGCTTTCAAACCGATGATATCGGGAACGATTGCCAGAGAAACAAATGAAAGCAACAGTACGCTTGGCTTTGGAATTTTTTATTGGTCGATTAACCTCGGCGCATTTTTATTCCCGCTGATACTTGTTCCTTACATTAAAAGCACATTCGGCTGGCAGTATGTTATGCTAGCTTCGGCAATTGGAACATCAGCGATGCTGATTCCAACTCTGCTAGTCTATAAAGAACCCAAGAAACCAGAGAACACAAAAACAATCGGTGAAGTTTTAAAAGGTGCGGTGATGGTTTTAACCGATGTTCGATTCATAGGATTAATTGTTATCTATTCAGGATTCTGGATACTTTACTTCCAGATGTTCGATTCGGTTTTGTGGTATGTTCAAAAATATGTTGATGCAACTTCCGTTAACAATTTTGTTAATGGTATTTTCTCCGCAGTTGGTATCAACTTAAACTGGAAGTTTGATATTGAGCATGTAACCGTCATTAATGCGGGGACAATTATTTTGTTGCAGATAGTTGTTTCAAATATAGTTAAACATACCAAGGCGCTTCCAACAATGATTGCCGGCATAGCGATGGGAACAGTTGGAATGGGAATCCTGGCTATAAATACAAACATCTGGGTTTTCATTATTGGCATTGTAATTTTCTCTATCGGCGAGATGACGGCACATCCAAAATTTATCAGCTATGTTGGGCTAATTGCTCCAGAAGATAAAAAAGCTCTTTATCTCGGCTATGCATTTTTATATGGTGTCCTCGGGAGCTTTATCGGCGGTATTCTTGGTGCAAATCTTTACGTACACTTTGTTGACAACTTAAATCAGCCCAGCACACTTTGGATTATCTTTTCAATGATCGGCGTAGTTACAATTATCGGATTAGTGCTTTATAATAAATTTCTCGCACCGAAAAAGTATTGATTAAAATATGGACGTATCTAAAAAAGGCTGTTCACCATTTAAATTTTTAAGGAGGTTGTTTATGAATTATCCCCACACTAAAAATCATTTTCGTGTTGAATGGGGCGGTACTAATGTTGGTTTCATGGAGGTCAGCGGACTTTCAATCGAGCTTGATGTTGTTGACTATCGCGAAGGTTCATCCCCCGAGAGCTCAACCAGAAAAATGCCGGGGCTAAAAAAGTTTTCAGATGTTGTATTGAAAAGGGGTATTGTTAAAAGTGATGACGATTTTTACAGATGGATCAGCACCGCAACTTTTAACCAGGTTGAGAGACGTGATGT
>CAZLJI010000389.1:0-3126 GCA_964559565.1 uncultured Ignavibacteriaceae bacterium
TATTTGTGTTTAGCTCGTAGAAATATAGACCGGATGCTACACTAGAAGCATTCCAGTCAAAGGAATATGATCCGGCTTCCAATGTTGTATTGACCAGTTCTGCAACTTTTTGTCCCAGTGCGTTATACACAGTCAATGTTACGTTGCTCGCCTCTGGAATTGCGAATCTTATGGTGGTAGACGGATTGAACGGATTAGGATAATTCTGCTCAAGTGCATAAGCGGTAGGGGTTACATCACTTGAACTGATTCTGAGCTTGTTTAGAAAATTATCTTCGATTACAAGATTTTCTCCATTCCTTATGGACTTGCTGATGATATTACCATTGATTGCATCTTCAACTTTCAGATCCATACCATCAACTGAAATTGTAACAGGGTACACTACACCAGTTAAATCAATTGTCTGTACAGTTGAAAGATCTTCAACATATCTATGTGAACCATATCTGATATCAAATAAACCAGCCGGTGGCAATGGAGGAAGATTGAATGTGTTCAGATCTGTTGAAGCGTCAGCAGCATATAGAACATTGCTCTGTCCTGCAGCATCCGTAATTACTATTCTTCCCCAATCGTCTTTGAACCATTCAACAACTTGGCCATTTTCTTTTGCTAACTCATCCGGAATTAATATTTGTCCGTCTCCAGATAGTTTTACCCAGTACCCTCGTCCGGGTTCTAGATTAGCGGGTGTAAAATATCCACCTGAATAACCATAAACAGGTCCTGTAACTAGTCCTGATGGAATTGTTGTTAATCCACTTGCCGGTACTATTTCTTCATAACATCCAAAAATATTCCAACCTGAGACTACGTTTATTGGATCGTGGCGAACAATTTTAATTCCTTCTAGCGGCCATTCTTCACCAGTGTTGTAAGTTCTGTCTCCTGCATGTTTCATCCAGTAACCTTTACCTGGTATCAACGTAGTTGTAGAAAAATATCCTAAACCGCTCACATATCTCCAGACATTAGCCAAAGAATCTTTGTATGGCCACCAACTATCTACGTGCTGAATCCCGGGAAGTTGACCCGGTATTGAAATCATATTCCAACCATCATCCACATCTACTGAGAGCTGGAATGTTGTTTCACCAAGGAATGAATAAATTACTTTCAGATAAGGTCTGTTCGGTTCAGCCCAGCCTTGAAATTTTACGTAGTAATTTGCACTAAAATCAAAATCTAAAATTCCAATCGCAAACCAGTTTTTAATTAATGCACTTTGCATGTCCAGTGTCACAGTGGATCCCAATGTTCGAGTAATCCAGTTATTATTTAATGTTCCTGATTCTAAATTGTAGCTGTAAGCAATACCTTGACCAGAGTGAGTGCTTACCTGATTAAATATCGCAGAAGCTGTAGCAGTTACAGGATTAACATTTCCCATTGGGGTTATTGACCAATATGGCCAGCTATTATCATACAAATATCCATTAAATATTACTGAATTAATGGTGACATTATTTGGAATAGCACTGACGTCAAATACCATCCATCCAAGCTCGGTATTAATACCGTTTACCAAGCTTACCTGAGTTTTATTTGCTGTGTTACAGGTACCTGTCCAATTATTTAAATTCTGTGGGTATACATCCATCGTATCAATAATAAGATTTGTATCTTTTACTGTTGTGAATGTCCAGGTGGGTCCTTGAATACCACAAGTATCGTCTTTACAAACTATAAACCAGCCATATTCTGTATCATAATTCAGTGTTCCCAAAGGCCACGATGTTATTGCTGATCCGTCATAAACCTTAAGCATTCTTTCATCAGGACCAAACCAAACCTCGACATTCTCCGTTGCTGCTCCATTAGTCCAGCTCAAATTGATACTTGAAACCTGAACGTTTACCTGGAGATCTGAAGGACTTGGATTAGTTGCTGCTGTAACCGGACAAGGATCACCTGAGTATCCATTTAGACGGAAGGATAAATCATTATATGGTGCGACTCCGACAGAGCAACTAGTTACTCTATAGCTCCATGATGAACAAGTTGTAGCCCAACCACCTCCGGGGTTCTGCCAAACTGATTCCTGGTTATTTTGTAATTGTTCAGTCCAGCCCCACTGCCCTCCAACGGCTGAATCCATATTGCATTGAACCGATAGCCAATAAGTACCAGATGGTAGAGTTACTGGTAATGTTAATGGAACAATGAAAGATCCTGTTGCCAAACCAGCAGTTGGCACTACGTCCATACGACTTGCTGCAATACTTCCAGGCAATCCAAGACTATCATTGTAAAACCAGATATTTACTGAATTAGCAGAACCGGTTCCATTAAAATATATACCAAGAACCTCGAGTGACTCAATCGTCCAGGTACCATCGCCTGCCGGAACGATGAAATCGTCTGCTAATTGATTATCAAAAGCATCTAAGATTGTTTCAAAATTCTGAGAAGAAAAGCTGTTCGGACCAACGTTAGCTAACTGCTCATAAAGAACAATCCCAAATGTTTTATTCATCGCAGGATTGCCTCTTCCCATCAGAGTCGGATAATCCTGAGGATGAATAATCGTTGCTGATAAAATAAAAATCAGAACAACTACTTGAGAGAATTTAAACATACGCCCTCCTATTAAAGATTGAATAACAGTTAATTATTTATTGAACTATATACCACCTCTTTAAAACTTTTTATCATTTCTTTTTAGCTATTATTAAATAACTAATTATTTAACAAGCAACATTTTCTTTATTGAAACGAAATTATCAGTTCTTAATTCATAAATATACATTCCAGTAGCTACGTTTTGAGCATTCCACTGATAGCTATACTTCCCTGCTGTCAATGATGTGTTGACCAACTCCGCTACTTTTTCTCCCAATGCATTGTAGATTGATAATTTCACATTACCTACATCTTCTGGCAATGAGAATTCAATCACTGTGCTTGGGTTAAATGGATTCGGATAGTTCTGCTCTAGTGCATATGCTGTAGGAATAAGTTGTGTAGATACCATCAGTTTCTGGATTGTTGCATCGCTGATTACTACATCTTCTCCAGATTTTAGGTTTATGTTTACATTCTTTCCTGTCTCATCCATCAATCTGATATCCATTCCTTCTACTCTTACTGTCAATGGATATGTTACTCCACTCATATCTATCG
>CAZLJI010000390.1:0-3118 GCA_964559565.1 uncultured Ignavibacteriaceae bacterium
TACTCCAGTACCACCGCCCCAACCAGACTCGCTCCCCACAGCCCATCCAGTATTGGAATCTAGAAAGTAGATTGAATTTAACCCACCATCATTAGTTCCGTTACTTTGTAGTATCCAGTTTGTTCCCCCATTTGTTGTTGTAAGTATCAATTCGTATGGTCCATAATTTATATGAGCTCCCACAGCCCATCCAGTATTGGAATCTAGAAAGTAGATTGAATTTAACCCACCCGCGCTTGATTGTGAAGCCCAATTAGTACCTCCATCTATCGTATGGAGAACTCCAAAGTCACCCACAATCCATCCGAGAGAGGAATCCGTAAAAAAGACTGAGTAACAAGGACCTTCAAAATATATGATTGGAGTTGTCCAATTAATTCCGCCATCAGTCGTCTTGAGTACTATTCCTACGGAAGCTTGCCCCCCTATTAAGTAGTGCACACCTCCCACTGCCCAACCAGTATTTGAATCAGTGAAATAGACTGAGAATAAACAATATGGTATAGTATCACTATGAGCTATCCAGTTGATTCCACTATCAGTTGTCTTAAGAATGATGCCCCAATTGCCATTATTAGGTCCAGGTCCACCAAAAGGATCTACTATACCTCCCACTGCCCAACCAGTATTTGAATCGGTGAAATAGACTGATGATAAAGGAGGATATGTAGTGTCACCGTGAGTTATCCAGTTGGATCCACTATCAGTTGTCTTGAGAATTACTCCATTACCACCACCCATAAAAGTTTCGCTTCCCACGGCCCAGCCCATATAGGCATCAACAAAATGAACAGCACGGAGATGTTTAGTTGTGCCGCTGTTCTGCGCGTACCACTGCCCAAAACAAATTTGCGTTGTAAGCAAAAAGTAAAACAAAGTTTGTAAAAATGTTTTCATCTTATTACTCCTTAATAAATTGTTTATACATAACCATTTTTTTTCGCTTGAGTAATCTCCGGCAATCATATGGTAGAAATAGTATCCGTCTAATAGTTTCTTGCTTTTACCGGAATGATCAGTTAAAGAATTAAATTCTACTTCATAAGTGCCGGGTTTCTTTTCTTCATCAACCAATATTTCTATTGGCTTTCCTTCAGAGTTATAAACTATTATTTGCACCCTAGTTTTATATGCCACGCAAAATTTTATTTTTGTCCTTTCCTTAAATGGATTGGGATAATTCTGGCTCATAAAAAATTCTGACGGTAGAAGTTCATTCATAATCGTATTCTTTCTTTTGAACGCTCTGAAAGAAAAATCCTTTCTGAGATTTCTAGGAATCAATAAAAAAATAATCGTTGGTTATATGTTAAGATTTTAAGAAAGGATTTTCTACCAGATTTGTGTCAATTTCTTCCGCTTTTATGTCAAATTCTTGAAAAATTGATTTCCGGAGATTAACAATAGGAATTCGCTGGCTATATTGTATTGATCTCTTGATCCTCTACGAGGATTTATAACTATCATTACGTTTTGCTATTATTGAAATATTGTGAGGGCGAAACACCAAATTGCTTTTTGAAAGCTTCAGAGAAGTGGGCGGGATTATTGTATCCGACCTCAAGTGCAATTTCAGATAAATTCCCAAATTTTTGTTCGATGAGCTGAGCTGCTTTTTTTAGTCGTATGTATCTGATTAAATCTCCCGGTGATTCACCTGTTAAAGAAACGATTTTTCTATGAAGAACAGATCGACTTACATTTAGTATTTCTGAAAATGACTCTACCCCAAATTCCGATTGGGGAATATTCTTATTTATGATATCGAGTGCTTTTTGTAAAAACTTTTTATCAATTGAGGTTAACTTTGACTTTTCGTAATCAATGATTCCCTGTCCTTTAAAATGTTCGTGGAGTCTTTTTCGCTGTTCAATAAGATTTTTAATTCTTGCTCTTAATTCGTCTGGTTCAAACGGCTTCATTAAATATTCATCGGCTCCTATTTCATATCCTTCCAGCTTATCTTCCTTCGCTGCTTTGGCAGTTAACAGAATCACCGGAATGTGACTGGTCCTTTCATCTGTTTTTAACTTATTGCACAACTCAAATCCATCCATATTTGGCATCATTACATCACTTACAATTAAATCGGGTATATGCTCAGTTGCTTTGTCCCAACCATTTTCTCCATCCGCTGCTTCAAGTATTCTGTAATCTGTTTTCAAGTTATCCTTGATATAGGTTCTAACATCTTTGTTATCTTCAACAACGAGCAATAGCGGTAGTGATTCATTCTCATATAATTCGACATAATGAAAAGTCTTCTTTTCAATTTCCTTATTATAAACTGGTTTTAACTTCTCATCTTCAAAATCTTCTACTTCCTCTTTCTCAACAATCTCTTCCGGGCTTAAATGTTCTTTCCCCAGAGGTATGCTAACTGTAAAAGTTGACCCTTTCCCTTCCTCACTTTCGACTTCAATTTTTCCTTTGTGTAATTCTACTAACTCTTTTGTCAAAGATAAACCAACGCCGGTTCCTTCCTGTTCTCTTGTATGACTTCCATCTACCTGGTAAAAACGATCGAAGACTTTTGAAATTTTTTCTCTTGGTATTCCAACTCCTGTATCACTTATGATAATGTCCGAGTTTCGTCCATCTGTTCTTATCGTTACTTCTATCGTTCCACCCTCAGGAGTAAACTTGAAAGCATTTGATAAAATATTAGTAATTATCTTTTCAATTTTATCCTTATCTATGTATACAACAATTTCAGCCTCAGAAGAATTGAATTTAAGTGTGATCGTTTTTCTTTCAGCATAAGAAGTAAATGATAAAGTCAACGCTTTTACCAACGGGACTATATTTTGAGGAACCGTCTGCAACTTCATATTACCTGATTCCAACTTGGATATATCAAGCAGTTGGTTTACCAGTCCGAGTAATTTGTTTGCATTTCTGTGAATCATACTAAGTTCATCTTTCATCTTGCCTTCATTCAATTTTTCAATCATCTGCTTAGCTGGTCCAAGTATTAAAGTAAGCGGTGTTCTGAATTCGTGGGAGATGTTGGTGAAGAATCTTGATTTTAATTCATCAACTTCGTGTAGCTTCTGCGCTTCGAATCTGCTCATTTCATATTCGTTTTTAATTCTTATTCTTCTTAGTTTTTCTTTCC
>CAZLJI010000391.1:0-3113 GCA_964559565.1 uncultured Ignavibacteriaceae bacterium
TATGAAGCAGATTTTTATTCATTCGGAAGACCAACCAGAATAACTGCAACCGTTTCTCTTGGCAGCGGTAACATTATCAACGTTGAACGTGAAGCTGGAATGAGTGGAAGACACTACAACAAAGGTGTTCTGATCATTTCCGGGTATTTCAAAGAAACTTTCGGACAGGATATTCCACTCGCATTCAATGTTAATCTTGTATTTGAACAATCTTACGGAACAGTTGATGGAGATAGTGCTTCATGTGCAGAGATTTATGCTTTGCTCTCAACTCTTTCAGGATTGCCGATTAAACAAGGAATTGCTGTAACAGGCTCATTAAATCAAAAAGGTGATGTCCAACCAATCGGCGGCGTGAATGAAAAAATAAAAGGATTTTTTGAAGTTTGTAAACAGGATGGTTTAACAGGGAAACAAGGTGTGATCATCCCAATTCAAAATGTAAAGGAATTAATGTTAAGTGAAGATGTTATTGAAGCCGTTAAAAACAAGCAGTTCCACATCTATCCAATATTAAGGATAGAAGAAGGCATTGAAATTTTAACGGGGGTGAAAGCAGGAAAGAAAACCCCAAAAGGTTATGAGAAAAATTCTGTGTTCTCCTTAGTTGAGCAAAAGTTAAAAGAAATGTATAAAAAATCCCGCGCTATCAAAAACGAAAATTCTAATCAAGCCAGCAAAAAGAGAAGGAAATAATTGAGTTGAATTTCATCGGAAGCAAAACAAAAATTCTTGTAACACTTGGACCTGAGACTTCAAGTGTAGGCAAAATAAAACAATTAATTTCTGCAGGAGTAGATGCAGTCCGGCTCAATATGTCGCATGGTGATCAAAATTTTTATTCATCACTTTTTGAAAACATTCATACTGCAAGAACTGAATTGAATTCCCCTCTAGCAATTCTGGCTGATCTCCAAGGACCAAAAATCAGGATTGGTGAATTGAATAAACCTGAGATTGAAATTTTCTCGGGTAAAGAGATTGAGATAACTACAGAAGATGTTATCGGTAATGAGGAAATTATTTCAACCTCATATAAAAATCTGCAGAGAGATGCCGAAGTCGGAGATTTAATTTTGATAAATGACGGTCTAATCAGATTAAATATTATCAGTAAGGATAAAAGCTCTGTCTTCTGTGAAATTGAAAACGGCGGAATTCTTTCGCCAAGAAAAGGGATGAATCTTCCGGGGATGAAACTATCAACTCCATCACTCACTGAAAAAGATTTTGAAGTTCTTAATTTTTTAATTGATAAACCTGTGGACTACATTGCACTTTCATTCGTAAGAAAAGCTGACGATATATTTCAGTTAAAAGAATGGCTTTTAAAGAAAGGAAAATCGATCCCAATAATAGCCAAGATAGAAAAGAAAGAAGCGATAGATTCTTTCGATTCCATTCTGAATGTTGCCGATGGAATAATGGTTGCACGTGGTGATCTCGGAGTTGAGCTCTCCCCAGCTAAAGTTCCAGTAATTCAAAAGGAAATTATTAAACGATGCAATGAAACAGGAAAGCTTGTTATAACTGCGACACAAATGTTAGAGTCGATGATAAATTCACCTATTCCAACAAGAGCAGAAGCAGCAGATGTTGCAAATGCAGTTTGGGATGGAACTGACGTTGTTATGCTGAGCGGTGAAACCTCCGTTGGTAAATATCCTGTTGAAACTGTTAAAATGATGTCCGAAATTATTCAGAATGCTGAACAGCATTTCATTCAAAATGAAAATATTACATTTCAGATTCCTGAAGCTTTGGAGGAAAATCTTTTTGATTCTGTACTGAAGGGAATCACCTCAGTAGCTGAGCAGATAAAAGCGAATGCAATTGTCGTTTTCACTTATAAAGGAAGAGCCGCAAGAGGACTAGCAAAATTCCGTCCTGCTGCAAAAATTATTGCTCTTTCGGACAGCTTTGAAACGATGAATAATTTGTGTCTTCGCTGGGGAGTTAACTCTCTATTCATTGAAAAAATTGATAAGCAGCACGCCGCCATCGAAGATGCGAAAGATTTAATACTTAAAGCAGGGCTTGTTAGTAAAGGTGATCTGGTTATATTTTTATCACGAGCGCCTTTCACTGAAAAAAGAAGAAGTGATTTTCTTCATTTTGAAGTTTTATAATTGACGGCTGTTAACAGATGGAAAAAGTATTAGCTAAATGGTGGGAACCAACTGACGGGGACAAAATTCTCTGCACACTTTGTCCGCGCTATTGCAAGATTGGTGTTGGTCAACCCGGCTTTTGTTACATCAGACAAAACATTGATGGAAAACTTTATTCAATCGGTTACGGCAGACCAACCGGATTTGCAATTGATCCTATAGAAAAAAAACCGCTTAATCATTTTCTTCCTGGCTCAACAATTCTAAGTTTTGGAACCGCTGGCTGCAACCTCGGTTGTAAGTTTTGTCAGAACTGGTCAATGAGCAAAGCTAAACTTGATGATCTCAATTCACTTGAAGCCTCTCCAAAGGATGTGGTTAATCTTGCTAAAAGATACAACACTCCATCGATTGCTTTTACATATAACGATCCAACAATTTTTGGTGAATATGTAATTGATATTTCCAAGATTGCGAGAGAAGAGGGCATAAAGACTGTAATGGTTACGGCAGGGTATATTGATAAGGAAGCCCGTAAAGATGTTTACAAATTTATTGATGCAGCTAATGTTGATTTGAAAGGATTCACTGAAAGATTTTACTGGAAGAATACCTACTCGCACCTCAATGATGTTTTGGATACTCTTGTGTGGTTAAAGAATGAAACAGATGTCTGGTTTGAAATTACAACTCTCCTGATTCCTGATGAAAATGATTCTCGAGAAGAAATAAAACAGGAATGTGATTGGATTTTAAAGAATCTTGGTGATAGTGTTCCTTTGCATTTCACTGCTTTCCATCCCGACTTTAAGATGAGAGACAAAGAACGAACTCCTGAACAAACTCTCACAATCGCTAGAAAAATTGCAATGGATATGGGAATCAAGTATTGTTATGTCGGGAATGTCCATAACACAGAAGGCCAAACTACATACTGCCCGAACTGCAAAGAGAAATTGATTAAGAGAGACTGGCATTCAGTTATCTCAAATAAATTAGTAA
>CAZLJI010000392.1:0-3111 GCA_964559565.1 uncultured Ignavibacteriaceae bacterium
TGAAACATAATATAATTGTCGGTAGTTTATCTTTTATTCTGCTTGCATTGCTAATTATCGGATGCACAGAAGATGAACCAACAGAACCAACTGACGAGAATACACTGCTTTATTCTTCATTCGAAAAAAATGGAAGATTTTCTTCTGAAGGGTGGACTCTTCCTACACAAAGTGATTCTTCTTCAGATATCCCTTCCGGTGGCGGTGTTTATTCTCTTTTACTTGAAGCTGGCCAGCCACCTGAAGCTTATGCTCAAATAAAGGTTCCGGTAAAAACTAATTATAATGAATTCAAGCTGACGTTTTGGTCCAAATACAGTGTAATTGAAGGAACAGCGATATTGTATTTGGTGCGGAATGGTTCAATAATTAGATCATCGAGCATTCTGATCGATGATATAATCTGGAATAGTTATAGTATTCAGGATACATTTAGTGTCGCTGCTGGTGATTCATTTATGGTTCAGTTAACTGCAGGGATATCTCAGCTGCTTCCGGGAAAAACGTATTTTGATCTTTGCAGACTTTACGGAGTTGAATAGAAATTATCAGGCTAAAGTTTTTTTCTTTTCAGTCTTAATGAATTTGTAACGACTGAAACAGAACTAAACGACATGGCAAATGCTGCAATCATTGGATTCAGCAGACCAAAAGCTGCCAACGGAATCCCAATAATATTATAAATGAAAGCCCAAAAAAGATTTTGCTTGATAGTCTTTAATGTTTGCCGGGATAACTTTATTGCGTTGACAACTCCATTCAAGTCACCGCTCATCAAAACAATATCTCCTGATTCAATTGCCACATCAGTTCCTGTTCCCATAGCAATTCCAACATTACTTTGAGTTAATGCCGGTGCATCGTTAATTCCATCACCAACCATTGCTACAGTCTTACCTTTACTTTGATAATCAGATATAATTGCGAGCGTGTCACCTGGCAGAACTTCTGACTGATAATCATCAAAGCCAACGATTTCAGCAATTGCTTTTGCGGTACTGTTATTATCACCAGTAAGTAGGACAGTTTTCAGGTTCATCGTTTTAAGTTTTCCAACTACTTCTGTGGAGTTATTTTTTATTTCATCTTCAATAGCAATTAAACCTTTTATTTGCTTATTAATAGCAACAAAAACAAGAGTCTTTCCGCCTTGAGAGAGTTCGTCGATAGTTCTTTCAAATGCTTTAATATCGATTGAATTACTTTCCATTAGAGCTTGATTGCCAGCAAGGATTTCGTCGCCATTAACAATTCCTTTTAATCCTGTTCCAGTTAGGCTCTCAAAACTTTCAACGATTTCAAAATTAATTCCGTATTTTATTGCATAACTTACTATTGCCTTTGCGATTGGATGTTCTGATCGCTGCTCTAATGACCCCATAAACTTTAAAAGTTCTCGCTCGTTGATAGAATTTGTATGAACTGAGCTAACTTTTGGTTTCCCAGTTGTTATCGTTCCTGTTTTATCAAAAATAATTGTGTCAATCTTGTGAGCAAGTTCAAGGCTTTCGGCATTCTTTATCAGAATACCGTTTTGAGCACCTCTGCCAGTTCCAACAATAATTGCGGTTGGGGTAGCCAGTCCGAGAGCACAAGGGCAGGCAATAATTAATACAGCAACAAAATTTATTAATGCTGCACTGAATCCTGCATCACTAAAGAACAGCCAACCGACAAATGTGAAAATTGCAATAATTATAATCACAGGAACAAATATGGCAGCTATTTTATCAGCCAGTTTTTGAATAGGAGCTTTTGAAACCTGTGCTTCCTCCACCATTTTAATTATCTGACCAAGAATCGAATTATCACCGATAGCAGTAACCTCAAATTCAAAACTTCCTGTTTTATTAATCGTTCCGCCAATAACCTTTGAACCAATATTCTTTTCAATCGGCATTGACTCGCCAGTTATCATTGATTCATCAATCGTGGAGTAACCTCGTGTAACTTTTCCATCAGCAGGAATTTTACCACCCGGTTTTATAATTACAAAGTCATCTATTTGCAATTCATCTAAAGAAATTTCCAGTTCTAAATTATTTCTTTTAACAATAACGGTTTGAGGTTTTAGCTCGATAAGCTTTTTGATCGCTAACCCGGTTTTTGATTTTGCCCTGCTCTCCAGCCATCTCCCCATCAGAATTAATGTTATGATAACTGCAGTGGTTTCATAGTAAACGTGAGATGTCGCTGCGTTATTAGAAATAAATTCGGGAAATAGAGTCAGAATTGTGCTGTATATAAACGCTGCACCTGTGCCAATCGCAACCAGCGAGTTCATGTCTACAGTTAAATGAAGCAAGTTCTTCCAGAATATTTTATAAAACCGCTTCCCAGAAAAGAATACTACAGGAATCGTTAAAAGCAGAAGGATTTTATTAATTATATCTTGCGACATTGGGATCAGGTCATGAATTCCCTCCAACATCATTCCCATACTCAGTAAAAAAATTGGTACTGTCAGGGAAATAGCAAGAAGAAAATCCTTTTTTAATTCGAAGTCGAAATCTGATTTTATATCAGATTGTACGGTACTGCCAGCACTTTTCTTATCGACAGATGATAGATCTATTTTATAGCCGGCATCTTCTATTGCTTTTTCAACCTGAGTTAATGATGCCAGGTTGCTATCAATTTCAAATGTTGCTTTTTCTGTTGCAAGATTTACTGAAACATTTTTTATCCCCTCAATTCTACTAATAGATTTCTCAACTCTTGCAACACAACTTGCACAGGTCATTCCACTTACTGGTGCACTGATTTTTTGCGGTTTGATTTTTTGAACTAAAGACTCGCTCATCTTTCTTAAACATCCTTTCTCATTTTACTACTTTATATCCAGCATCTTCAATTGCTTTAATTATTACTTCTTCTGTAATTGTATTTTCATCGAACTCAACTTTAACTGTACCAATCGCTACTTCAATTTTTTTTAGATTGATTTTTGAAAGATTTTTTTGGACAGCCATAACACAATGATTGCAGCTCATTCCATGTATCTTTAATGTTAAATTCATTAGAATCCCTTGAGATATTATTAGAGTTAATTTACGTTGTTAAACTAGGGTAAAGAGGAGAGACTTGCGTTACAAAATACAGGTTAAATGT
>CAZLJI010000393.1:0-3100 GCA_964559565.1 uncultured Ignavibacteriaceae bacterium
GATTTCATATCAGTTCAGAAAACAATTCGATTTTATTGGTAAAACATATTATAGGCACACCTTATGGTGGGTTACTTTACGAGTCTACAGATAATGGCAATAGTTGGAAAATTAATGAAGGATTAGATAATATTTATTTGGATTGGATAGGTGTTTCCCCTTTTAATGAAAATGAGATTTATGTTAAAGAATACAACTCATTTCCGGCTGGTGCATATGAAACTGTTTATCGTTCAATTAATGGAGGAATAAATTGGTTGCCTATTACTAATTTTCCATCATCTAGCCACGGTAGAAAGGTTACATTTAATTTATCATTAGTTAATAGTAGTACATTGTATGCAACTTCGGATGATAATTTAATCTCCACCTACTTTTTTAAGAGTACAGATTATGGCAATATTTGGTATAACCTGGGTGATCCACCTTCTGTGGGACGTGAATTAATTACAGTTCCAAATGCACCTTCTCGTATTTTTATCTTTCCAGGATATTATTTAACAAGCGATGATGGTAATAGCTGGACAGTATCAGACTCAGGTTTAATCGACGTTTCCTCATATTTATCTTTTTATATCGATCCATCAGACAAAGCAATATTTCATAATCTAAGAAAGGACGGGTTATATTATAGTAAAAATGATCCAATTCATTGGAAGTTGGAAGAGGGATCGGATATGCTTCCATTAAACTTAGGTGGGCAAGGATTTTCAAACACTGATATTGGTCATTTACGTAATATATTTATTGACACTTTAACAAATGAAATCTACGTCGGTACAGCAAAAGGTATTTACAAAAAAAATTTAGTAACTGAAGTAGAAGTAAACGGGGATAATCATCCTTATGAATTTACTCTATATCAAAATTATCCTAACCCTTTTAATCCATCCACAACAATATCATATAATTTATCTTAGCGAAGTTCTGTTACTCTAAAAGTCTTCGATGTATTAGGTAAGGAAATAACAACGCTGTTAGAAAATGAATTATCTCCCGGCAGTTACACAATAAGCTGGGAAGCCAGGGACATCAATGGACAGTTGCTTCCTTCAGGGGTGTATTTTATACAGCTAAACGCTGGCAATTACACCAATACAATAAAAACTTTATTGTTAAAATAAATTTTATAAAACCAATAAACCCATCCATCCTCAAAAATTACCTACTATAAAAATTAATCCGCCACACCTCCACGATCTCAATAAGTTTCACCTGTAAAACAAGCCCCGTAAAGTAAACGGGGCTTAATTGTCCCGTGCGGGCATCGTCCCGACGGATTTATCTTGATTAGCAATAAGTTTATATTTGATGAGACGAGAGAAAAAAATACCTTTAGGTTTAGAGGATAATATAAACGGGCAGCATCTTTCAAAAGAAATGAAACTTAGCCGTAAACAAATTTATTGGACCAGTCAGATTACCGGATGGTACTTTTATGTCGGGATAAATCTGTTCATCATCTCCTCATTCGAAGAAGTAAGCTGGCAGAGAGTTTTGGTCTGGATATTTCTTGGAGTCCTTGGAATACTCTTCACCCATATTCTCCGCAGAATAACAAGAAGAAATAACTGGCTGAACCTTCCTCTTAAAAACATAATCCCGAGAGTTTTGATAGCAAGTATAATTATTGGAATAATTATTTATGCATTAATTTTTGCAGCAAGCTACATTGCAAAGACTTTGCCGACTGAACAATTTACCATCGCAAGACTGATAGCTGGTATTGTAAATATGAGTGGAATCATTCTGTTTTGGAATCTCCTCTACTTTATTGTTCATTATATGGAGAATTACAAAAAGAAAGAGATTGAATCGCTGATATGGGAAGCCGCCGTCAAAGATTACGAATTGAAAACTCTCAAGTCTCAGTTGAATCCTCATTTTATGTTCAATGCTATGAACAGCATCCGTGCATTGATTGAAGAAGATCCTGAATCGGCTAAAGTAGCGCTAACAAAACTCTCGAACATACTTCGGTATTCTTTGCAGATGGAAAGAATGGAAAGAGTTCCGCTTGAAGATGAAGTGGAAACGGTTAAAAATTATCTCGATCTCGAAAGAATTAGGTTTGAAGAGAGACTGAAATATAAACTGGATGTCGATCGCAGCACACACAAAGTTGAAATTCCGCCAATGATGATACAGACACTTATTGAAAACGGAATAAAGCATGGCATCGCAAAGAGAACAGAAGGCGGAGAGGTCCAGTTAAAAACAAAAATGATGACCACATCCAATGGTCCAAAATTAAAAATTGAAATAAGGAACACCGGACACTTCAGCGAAGAGCAGTTGAAAAGTTCTGATGGTTTTGGTGTGAGCAACACTAAACACCGACTCAATCTTCTCTTTGGTGATGAAGCTCATTTTTCTATAACGAATGAGAACGGAAATCCTGTTCTTGCAGAAATTGAAATTCCAACTGTTTCAGGCAGTAATAATTTTAGTTGATTACAATTAGTTAATTCTAATTGATAGAATTTAAATATCATTAAAACAATAAGTTGACGAACAGGGTCAAGCATAAACAATTAAGAGGGAAATAAAATGAAAGCTTTAATAGTTGACGACGAAAGATTAGCTCGTGCAGAATTAAAAAGACTTCTTACACCTTTCAAAGATTTGCAGGTTGTGGGTGAAGCTGTAAATGCAGAGGATGCTCTCGAAAAAATAAACGAGCTGAAACCGGATTTGATTTTTCTGGATATTCAGATGCCGGGCAAGACAGGCTTCGAACTTCTTGAAGAACTTGATAGCGTTCCGATAGTAGTATTTACAACTGCATACGATGAGTACGCTCTGAAAGCTTTTGAGTACAATGCTCTTGATTATCTTCTGAAACCAATTGAACCAAAGCGGCTCGAAGAAACCGTCAACAAGCTGATTGAAAAAGGAAGAAAGAAAGTTGCTGTTGAAACAGATACAGAAACTCTTACGGAAAGTGACCAGGTATTTGTAAAAGACGGCGATAGATGCTGGTTTGTTAAACTTGAAAAAATCAGATTGCTTGAATCAGAAGGAAATTACGTTCGGCTTTTATTTGAAGATAAAAAACCTCTGATTCTTCGAAAGTTAAACTATATTGATTAAAGACTTG
>CAZLJI010000394.1:0-3096 GCA_964559565.1 uncultured Ignavibacteriaceae bacterium
TATGCAACTATTTGCGTGTCATGAATCAATTTATTATTCGGTGGGCGCTGAATGGTAATAATTAATTTTCGGAGGGTTTAATGGAGAATACTTCCACAAGCTATAAAGTATCAATTCCTTTTATACTAATTGCTGTTATTTTCGTTTCTACAGTTGTTATTATCACCCCATTAGTTAGTAATATTTCTAAGGTTGAATCAAAGTCTTTTCACATAGTTATTCGTAATGGCCTCATCTACAAACAAGGTGATAATTCACCATACACAGGTCACATAAAAGATACTGTTGAAAGTAAAATAATTGGATATGATGTTGTCAATGGTTTAAAGCACGGTGAGTTTTTTATTACAACACTGGAAGGTAATTCTTCTGTTAGTGGTTTTGTGGAGAAAAATAAAAATGTTGGAACCTGGAAATATTTTTACGATGATGGACGATTAGAATCTACAGGTGATTTTAGTAATGATAAACCTCATGGAAAATGGACCTGGTACTACAAGAGTGGAAAGGTAAAGAGCGAAGGTAATTATGTATCAGGCAAGCAAGAAGGAAGATGGATCAAGTTCGATGAACAAGGATATCCAAGAATAATAATCATCTACTCGGGAGGTAACATAGTCAATGAAGTTAAACTCAATAGACCTGGATCTGTTTAATTTAATTTTTAAGCAAACGAATCCTTGATTAATTTCTTTTGCTGCTGAATTGATATTTTATAAGAACCAACCGCAGGACTTGCACTTTCAGGTCTTCCAGCATAATCTAGCTCACATTCAACAGGTAAGTCACCCTTTAAACGATGGTACAGGAAATTCCATGCACCCATATTCTTTGGTTCTTCCTGAACCCATTTCACCTTTCTAATTTTTGGATACCTCTCAATTATTTTTTTGATTTTTTTTGAAGGATATGGATAGAATTGTTCCAGTCGAATGATTGCGGTGTTGGCAATTTTATTTTCAGCAATGTATTTCACAAGATCATAATAAACTTTTCCGCTGGTCAGAATAAGATGGTCAATCGTTCCCATTTTTTTATTACTAAAATCATCTATTACCTCCTCAAATTTTCCTCCTAAAAATTCTTCCTTTAAAGAACGGGCTTCCGGTGCTCTTAGCAGACTTTTCGGAGTCATAATAACTAAAGGCATATTCATTCCCGATTTAATTTGTCTTCTTAATAGATGAAAGTATTGTGCTGGTGTAGACACGTTGCACACCTGCATATTATTCTCAGCACATAGAATCAAAAATCGTTCAAGACGTGCGCTGGAATGTTCAGGACCTTGACCTTCAAAGCCGTGTGGTAAAAGCAATACGAGATTGTTTGGTATCTGCCATTTTTCGTATGAAGCAACAATAAAATTATCAATTATAATCTGTGCTCCATTAGCAAAATCACCAAATTGAGCTTCCCATAAAACAAGGGTTAAAGGATCAACTACACTGTAGCCGAATTCAAACCCAAGCACGGCCGCTTCTGAAAGAAAGCTGTCAAGCGCTTCCAGATGAGCCTGGTTTTCTCCAAGATGATTTAGTGGGAAATATTCAGCTCCGGTTTTTACGTCAGTGAAAGCAAGATGTCTTTGACTGAAAGTCCCCCTAACACTATCCTGTCCGCTTAATCGAACAGAAGTTCCTTCAAGCAGAAGACTTCCAAAAGCTAATGATTCAGCAAATGCCCAATCAGCTTTTCCTGATCCATCGAGAAGTTTTCTCCTGCTTTCAAGGAATTTAGAAAGTTTTGGATGCCCGTTAAAATTATCAGGTATGTTAGTCAATCCATTAATTACTTTGACCAAAGTTTCTTCTGTTATTGAGGTATTTTTTTCAGGGTGTGTGCTTTCAATCTCTTTTTTAGTTATTGCAAGAATCTGATCGCCTTCAAATTTTTTACTTTCTTTTCTGATTTTATCAATCGAAATGTTCATCAGTTTTAGGAAATCATTAGAAATTTTGTTCACCTCATTTTCTGTAATTGTTTCTTCAGCAATTAATTTTTTCTGATAAATTTCTCGAACAGAAGGATGATCTTTAATTTTTGCATAAAGGATAGGCTGTGTAAAACCCGGTTCATCTCCTTCGTTATGTCCATGTTTTCTATAACCAAACAAATCAATTACTACATCCTTTTTAAAGATTTGTCTATATTCAAATGCAAGCTGTGAAACCCACAACGCAGCTTCCGGATCATCACCATTAACGTGAAATATTGGTGCCTGAATCATCCTTGCAACATCGGTTGCATACTGAGTAGATCTGGCTTCTTCCGGTGTAGTTGTAAAACCAATTTGATTGTTTACAATTATGTGAATTGTTCCACCTGTCCTGTATCCGCTGAGTTGCGACAAGTTCAGTGTTTCAGCTACAATTCCCTGGCCAGCAAACGCAGCATCGCCGTGAATCAACACTGGCATCACTTTAACGTGACTTTTGTTATCTCCTAATCTGGTTTGCTTTGCTCTAACCATACCTTCAACTACCGGGTTAACCCACTCCAGATGACTAGGATTTGCAGAAACTGAAACAACAATATTTTTGCCAGCGATTGTTTTATAATTCCCTGTTGCACCTAAGTGATACTTAACGTCTCCAGAACCGGCAATCGAATTTGGATCGCGAATATCTTCAAACTCACCGAAGATTGACTCATATGATTTTCCAATAATATTCACGAGTACGTTTAATCTACCTCTGTGAGCCATCCCGAGAACAACTTCCTTAATACTATGCTCGGCTGCTTCACTAAGAATCATATCAAGAACAGGAATTAAAGTCTCAGAGCCTTCAAGTGAAAATCTTTTGTGTCCAACAAACTTACTATGAATAAAATGCTCGAAGGATTCTGCAGCAATTAATTTTTTCAGAATATTCTTCTTGATCTGTTTATCAAATGAAGGAGTATTTTTAACGGGTTCCATTTTATTCTGAAGCCACGCCTTTTCTGCAGGATTCTGTATATGCATATACTCAACACCTATTTTATCGCAATATGTTTTTTCTAACATATTTAATATTTCACGAAGAGTTGCTGTGTTGAGATTTCCGAATCCACCCGTGATAAAATGTCTATCAAGATCCCAAATAGTCAGGTTGT
>CAZLJI010000395.1:0-3092 GCA_964559565.1 uncultured Ignavibacteriaceae bacterium
AGGTAGTCAGAGCCGCTTTTGAATTTGCAAAAGAAAATAATTTAAGGGTCATACCAACGTGCTCATATACTCAGGCATTTCTTGCAAAGAATGATGAGTATAAAAGTCTGATCAGTGACTGATTACTTCAACTTCGCATTTAGCATAATCATCGGCCCGGTTAATGCTCTCGATACCGGACAGCCTGCTTTTGCCTGCTCAGCATAATTAACAAATTTTTCACTGTCTATTCCTTCAACATCACCGACAGTATCAAGTTCAATTTTTGTGATCGTGAAACCGGCATCAGTTTTTTCCAGATGAACTTTTGCATCGGTCTTAATGGAATTAACTTTAAATCCGTCCTTTGACAGACCATTTGCAAGAGCCATTGAAAAACATCCTGAGTGAGCAGCACCGATCAGCTCTTCCGGATTTGTTGTTGAACCAGTTTCGAAACGTGAACTGAAATCGTAAGAAGTGTTATTTAATACTTTTGTCTCAGTACTTATTACCCCTTTTCCACCTTTTAAATCGCCTTTCCATTCGGCGTTTGCTCTTCTTATTGGCATATTTTCTCCTTTGTTTTTGTTTGATAAGTTAAAAGAATTTGAATGTGCAAAGTTAACATTATCCGCCCAAAAATCGTTCATATATTTGATATGAATAACTCATTTTTAGCAAAATCTTTTTAATTGCATAAATTGAAGGAGAATTTTTTAAAGAATGAGCAGAATTTCCTCCGGAGTATAAAATGCAAAACAAAATTACTTGTGTAATCAAAAGAAGCGGTGCGATAGTTCCTTTTAAGCAGGAAAGAGTGATCAATGCAATTTACCGTGCTGCAGTTGCTGTGGGCGGAAGAGATAAAGAAAAAGCCGAGGAACTTGCAGAACAGGTTATAAACTTATTAAATGAAAAGTTTGATGAGAAAACCTATCCGCATATTGAGGATATACAGGATGTTGTTGAAAAAGTCTTGATTGAAAACGGTCATGCCAAAGTAGCCAAAGAGTTTATTCTTTACAGGGAAGAAGCAGCAAGAAGAAGAGATGAAGAAGGAAGAATAAATTCAAAACTGAATGAAAATATTCCGTGGGCTAAAGTCTGGCGTAATCTTGATTGGGCAGTTGCTCATAATCTTCACACGGTTGAGTTGCTGAACGAACGGGTTGCAAAAGGTGAGTTTGCACAAATCGTGCACGAATCTGAAGCGCTTTATGAAGATGATGTCGAACTTGCTGCAAGATTAATTATTGAGCGGTTAAAAGATCTGCGGATGGTTATGATAAGCGGACCTTCTTCTTCGGGCAAGACAAGCACAACAGTGAAACTTGAGCAGAAACTGATTAAAAAAGGCTACAAATTCAAAGCCTTAAATGTCGACCACTACTTTTTTGATCTTGAGTTCCATCCCAAAGATGAATTCGGCGATTATGATTTTGAAACTCCGCAGGCACTTGATCTTCCATTAATAAATGAACACCTTGTAAAACTCAGTAAGGGGGAAAAAGTTTTAATTCCGAGTTATGATTTCAAAACTGGAACACGAACACTTGATATAACTCCGATGAAACTTGAGAAAGATGAAATTCTTTTAATCGACAGCTTACACGGACTTTATCCCGATTTCAGCAAAGATATTTCTCCCGAAGTAAAATTCAAGTTATACCTTGAACCGCTTCTACAAATGAAAGGTCCTGATAATAAATATATTCGCTGGACAGATATCAGATTGATTAGAAGAATGCTGAGAGATTTTGCTCATCGTGCATACAATCCAACCCAAACACTTGAGCATTGGCATTATGTTCGTTCAAGTGAAATGAGAAATATAATTCCTTATAGTAACACAGCTGATTTTATAATAAGCAGTGCGATGCCGTACGAACTTTGTTTTTACGCTCACAAACTGGCAAAGGACTTTGTTGTGTGGGAGAAAAAATATAAAGGCGATCCGTTAAAAACAGATGCTTATGAAAGAGCTTCGAGACTAGCTGAATTGCTAAAACACATTACTCCGGTTGAAGATGATTCTCCTGTTCCGCACGATTCAGTTTTAAGAGAGTTCATTGGCGGAAGCAGTATTGTTCATTAATATTATTTCAAGAGAATCATTTTCTTCGTTTCAGAAAAAGCTCCTGCTCTCAAAGTGTAAAAATAGATTCCACTTGGTAATCCTTTTCCATCGAATTCAATTTCATATTTTCCGGCTGGTTTTTCTTCACTAACAAGAGTTGCGATTTCTTTTCCTAAAACATCGTAGACTTTTAATGAAACAAATCCGAAATCGGCAATCCGAAATCCGATATTCGTTGATGGATTAAATGGGTTTGGATAGTTCTGATAAAGAGTAAATTCCCCGGGAATATTATTTTCCTCAGTTACATCTGTTACAGGACCATTTGTAAAAAGAATTAATAAATCCTGCAGCTCATCTATCCCCGTCATATCCATATCGCCATCGTTATCCCTATCATGAAAAACTGCACAGCTTCCCGCCTGGTTTGATGGAAGATCATTCCGATTAACAAAAACTCCTGTTCCATCGTTTTCATACAAAGTAAAATTGCCGCCGGTAAAATTGCTTGTAACAATATCCAGATCGAGATCACCGTCAACATCACCTAAATCAACGGATAGCGGAAAAGAACCTACGGCATAATTCGTTGGTGAGGAAAGATTTCCCAAACTATCACACAGCACAACAGAAAAACTTGAACCGCTTGAGTTTGCACAGACGACATCCGGGATTCCATCGTTGTTCACATCACCTGAGACAACCATCCAGGGACCATTGCCAACTGCAACTTCATCTTTAAAAGTAAAACCTCCATTTCCATCACCAAGCCAGAGCATAACCTCATCAGAATAAATTGCACCGAGAAATAAATCCATAATACCATCACCATTCACATCTGAAGTTGCTGCGGCTGTTTCACCATTTCCGTTTCCTTCAAAGTTAACTGCAGATGCAAATGTTCCGTCTGTGTTGTTCATTAAAATGGAAACATTGCTTGCATCCCTGTTTGCAGTTACTATATCCGGGAATCCGTCACCGTCTGAATCTAATACAACCAGCCCTCTTATTCCTGCATCAGCAGTGTAATTCT
>CAZLJI010000396.1:0-3075 GCA_964559565.1 uncultured Ignavibacteriaceae bacterium
GCAGGATGCCGGAACAATAATTCTAACAGGTCTTGACGAGAATATTGTGATGGCATCTATAGAAACGACTATTCGTGAACATAATAAAGATATTCCCAAAATAATCCCTGCTGATTATCAGGTGTCTGATACATCTTGGCGAGTCCTCAAGCTTATTCAGGGATTGGCATCACTTTCAAATATGTGGCAAGGGATATTAATTCATAAAACCTAACGGCTGACACCTGATCTCCGAAAGCTTAGGGATGACTGCAGATAGCTATTAACCGATATCTGGCAGCTAAAATATCAGTCACTAATCAACAGTCATCAATTACCATAAATATAAATCTTTGTGTATTTTTATATTTTAATTCCTAAAGTCATGAAAATGCGCACTCCAACCATCCTGATTTCCTTATCGATTATTTTAATATTGGCTTCATGTGTTTCAAAAAAAAAACTGACGTATCTTCAATTTTCGGACAAATCTGGGGCTTACAAAACTGCAGAAAGTGATTTTCTGACATCAGTGACTCCCTCTGCCTATAAGATAATTCCCTATGATAACCTCTTTATTAGAGTGATAACTCCAGATCCTCAATGGTCAGCAATATTTAATATCGAAACCGGGACAACAGGATTGACTCAGGAAAGTGCAGGTTTATCAGGTTATTCAGTAGACATTGAAGGAAACATTGAAATCCCTTATGTTGGTAAGGTGAACGTTGCTGGTAGAACAATTTCAGAGGTAAAGGTTGAATTAGATTCCATATTTAAAAATTATGTATCTGATGCCGCCATAACTGTTAGGTTGGTAAATAACGCTGTGAGTATAATCGGAGAAGTGAATGCTCCGGGAAGGTATGTCCTTTATAAAGACCGTATTAATATCTTCGAAGCAATTTCGCTAGCAAGTGATCTCAATGATTTAAGCAATCGTCAAAGAGTACAATTAATCAGACCGTCACCATATGGACCAAGCATCAAGGAATTTTCACTTTTAGACAGAAGCATCCTTTCATCAGATTATTTCTACATAATGCCCAACGATATAATCTATGTCATGCCAAGGCAGGGCAGAGCAAATCCAACCACAATAGGGTTTTACACTCTGTTCTTATCATCAATATCAACAGCTCTGGTCATCATAAGCTACTTCAGGACTCTCTGATTGTATTGATTTTGTAACCGAAATTAGAATTATTTATTTTATGCAATAGATTGAAGTTCATCAAGTAATCATAACATCCCGTTATAAGCAGTGCGAACCAAAATGGAAAATCCGAGCATCATTCAAAAGGAACAGATGGGCAAACACTCACAAGAAGTGGGCGAGTTCAATCCTATTGTTATCATTTCATTGATTATTAAGAACTGGTATTGGTTTCTAATAACACTTATAGTGGCTCTTTTCGGTGCACGGTTCTATTTGAATCATACTATTCCTGTGTACCGTACTTCAGCTACTCTTCTTATAAATGAAGCAGAGGAAAGACCAATAGTTGATAACTCTGATTTATTACAATGACTTGGTCTTCCTGGGGGTATGCAAAACCTGGAAAACCAGATTGCAATACTTCGTTCAAGATCTCTTATTGAAAGCACTCTCAGAGAATTACCTTTTGAAATTGAGTATTATTTTAAAACAGCTCGAAATCGACTGCCAGTCTACCCGGATCCACCAATAATGATTTTGTCCGATAATGCAATTCCACTTCCAAGGGATATAGAATTTGCAGTTACTTATCTCGGGAACAATTTGGTTACCATTGAATCTGTATCTGATAATTTCTTGTTTCAGAAAACTGCCACTTTCAGTGAGACTATTGAAATTCCAGTAGGTAATTTTAGAATCGTATGCCTGAATGAGGTCTGGTTTGAACACAATGATGATAAAAAGCTATATTTTATTATTCATTCTCCTATTAGTTTAAGCAATTATTTCACCGGTAGGGTCAAAGTTGACTTATTATCAAGGGGGGGGTCTATTGTGAATATCAGCATTACGGGGACAAATCCAGCCAGAGACGTGGATTTTCTCAACAAGCATATTGATGGGTTTCAAGCCTTATCGCTGGACAAGAAAAACAGCGAGGCTGAGAGAAGAATCGAATTCATTGATAATCAACTAATAGGAATATCTGATTCTCTTCAATTAACAGAGAACAAATTGCAGCAATTCCGTTCATCTAACAGAGTGATGGATCTTTCTGCTCAGGGACAGACTATCATTTCTGAATTAACAGCTTTAGAAAATGAAAAAGCTCGTCTTGGCCTGGAGGCTAACTATTATGATTATTTGGCAGATTATCTTTCTAAAGATGTCGCAGGAGAAATGCCAATCGTACCTATTACTATGGGTATAACCGACCAAGGACTCATAAATCTGGTTGACCAATTGTCTGAAATTCAAGGTCAATTATCGGCGAGAGGAGCGGGTGAAATGAATCCACTACAAAAGAACCTTGAACAAAGAATCCGTATAACAAAAGATGCTTTACGTGAAACCCTTGATGGTCTGAGAAGGAGAAATAGCCTTGCCAGATCTGATAATCAACAACGGATCAACAAAGTAAATTCTCAGGCGTCTGCTTTGCCAATTACTGAAAGGCAATTACTGGGATTTGAAAGAAAATTCAGACTTAATGACGAGTTGTATACATTTCTACTGAAGACGAGGTCAGAACAACAAATGCAGAAGGCTTCCAACAGAGCTGACAGTGAGATTATTGACTCTGCAAGTGTTTTGTATAGCCAGAAGATTTCACCAAGTCCGTTAAAAGTCTATGCTGTAGGATTTCTTGCTGGGTTCGGAATACCTTTCTTGATACTTCTTTTAATATTCTTGCTGAATAAGAAACTAAAGGAAGAAGATATTAAGAGATTTACTACAATTCCTGTAGTTGGTAATATACCCCATACGACAGAGAAAACTACAACTATAGTTTTTAATTTCTCAAGTTCCTCAACAGCAGAAGCTTTTCGTTTATTGAGATCGAGGATGCAATTCTTTACCAAAGAAGCCCAGGCACCTGTGATTCTGGTAACATCAACCATGCCTGCAGATGGTAAGACATTTACAGCGATAAATCT
>CAZLJI010000397.1:0-3046 GCA_964559565.1 uncultured Ignavibacteriaceae bacterium
CCGATTGACATCGGGACTGGTTCGCCGCGGCGGACAGAGTCCTGTTTATTATACTCCATCTTTTAATAATCAATAATTTCATCTTGTCCGAATAACTTTTCTCGCTACCCTGTTATTCTCAACGGTGCACATTATGATATATACGCCAGGAAGAGAATCTCTACCACTAATTGTTGTTCCATTCCAGGTATAGGTAAACGTATTCCCACTGATAGTCTCAGTATTTAATACTTCAACTAATCTGGATTCAACATCATATATTTCTATTCCTGGAACCTGGTATTGATTTTCTGTGGACACTTTTATTATTAAATGATCACGAAATGGGTTTGGGTAACCTGTGATGGTAAATCCATTCAGGTTTTCATTGTCCTCTCTGCTCAGATCCATATGTTTTGCATCACGCTTGTGATAAATATTATAATTGTCACCATTCTCTTCCATCCAGATAAAATCAATGTTTTCAAAATTGAAATGCTTGTATGCAATTGAGGGATGTTGCGGAGAACTAGAAATGGTATCTAATGTGAACAGGAGGCCTCTGCTCCAGTGACCACCGTATGAAAAACCATGATATAAATTATTATTTTGCATGCACAGGAAACTGTACCCTATTGGTGGTGCTATATCATCAATACAGATCATCGTTGCAGGTGTAGAACTGAGTTTGTATATTTCATTAAATGGTTCGTTGGAAAAATAAAGTATTTCAACTTCCATCACATGTCTTTCTTTATCTAAATATATCATCCGGAATGCGGGTTCAACATGACCATAATCATTGTACGTAATGCAGGGCTGGGAACCATTGGTATGGTACAGAGTATCTATTAATCGATTTTTTCCTTGCATCCTGAAGTACATAATTGAGTCTGCCTGAAACTGTATAGCATATAGTAAGTCATCGGTCCGGTACTGCAAATGATTAGCAATGGCTATATCATTGATCTCTTCCTGAGTGAACAGAATCTGTTGCTGTTTGATCGTATCACCTGTGATAACACAATATACCACCGATTGAGTTGTATCGCTACATTGCTCCCTCCACATTATATTTAAGAATCCTGAAGAATCCACATCAGCAATTGGAATATGGGATGATTTCGTTGTGTCACTAATTATTTTTCGTTCATTCCAATCTGTAAAATCTTCCGAATTAGAATAACAAATCCTTGGAATTGAATCATTGGATTCATAAACCAGTGCAAACCTGTTATCTTCATAAATTGAAAGAGTTGGGTTGCTGCCCATGCTTATAATTTCAGCAGTACTCCATGCTTCCGCACTTCTGTTGAACGAAATTCCTTTAATGTATTTTTTGAGATCTGTACTATCAACAAAAACAACGAATATATTATCATCCTTATCCCGAACAATCTTTCTTTGATTGTGATTTGCGGTAGCATATTTATAGTTACTTGTACTGATCAGAGTCTGAGAAAATATATTGGGAATTGAAAACAGAAGAGTCAGAAAAATCAAAAAGCTTCTCATCATATTTAGGTTTTAGGTGAACTGGTGCGAGAGTTAAACATAACCTTGGGTTGTAAATGGCGTTGACGCTTCTTATTTTCTAATAAACTTAAAATTTTTTCTTTGAAGATTGAATGGAGCTAAAGGCTGCTAGCGGCAATGATCATATACAACATGTTGAATGCTGGCCGTGATTACTCAAGTTCATCTTTTTTTCTTTCATTAAGTTGTTTTGCATTTTGACTTGTCACAACTTTCTTTCCCGTTTTCTCTTCAATTTCTTTCCTGGTATTTCCTGCTATCGTACCACCTTGTTAAGCAATTCTTTGGTTTTCCTTAAAACCTTTTGGTTTCTTTTCTTTTGAGATCTCCGTAGTAGTTGCTTCAGCAAGCATATTTAGTACCAATTCAAGATTGGTCATATGGTCTCGTAGGTTTTCTTTCTTTAATTGCTTAAGATTTTTGTATTTCTTTGTTGTAAATCCACTCCAGGCCTTTGTGATTTCATCGCTTAATATTGCAAATTCTTGCCCTTTTTTCATACCTCTGTTTTCCCATTCATCCGTAAGTTCTTTGCGAACTTCAATACTCTTTAGCCTTTGATTTATCCAGGAAGTAGAATATCCTTTTCGCAGATAGGTTTCCATAAGACGGTCAATACCAATTTCAGGGTCTTCAATTTCATCAATTCTCTCCCTGCCAACTTGTGCTAACCATAGTTTAAATGGCTCGGCCTTGGGTGAAGGAATGGATTGAATTAGTCTAAAAAGCTGTTCCGTATCTGCAACATCTGTTTTGTAATATTTCCCGTCAGATGAGAGCATTTTCAGTTGACTACAATTTGTAGCCATCTGACTTCCTTCTTTTTTTAACCTTGTTTTTAGTACGCTCCAATACTTTCTGGGATTTGGGCTTTCAGTTAAAACTCCAACAATATCAGCAATGGAGAAATACCATTTTTCTTGTTCATCGTCCCAAATGGTTCTTATCTGCTTATCGTTGAATAGTTTTATTGCCGTATCTTTTGTCATAAGATTTGTGTTATTCACAAATTTAGGTTTTATATCCTGGAGTTCTTTAAAATGTCCAAACAACCTATTTTCTTTTTAATATTTTCTTAGATCATTAGAGATCTAGATGCTTTGGGAGGCTTGCATACAACGCTTGCTTGTATAATTTGTACCAGGATTCGGAGAATGTATTTCGGGTTTTAGGTTCAATTTAATTTACTGTTAATTGTCCATTATCAGGTTTCAGCCAGGTATGAATTTTATAACATGTTGGAGCCAGTAAGCTCAACTTATTGAAATACTTACACTTTTACCAAATCCTATTTCAACTAAGCGATAAAGAGTTGATAATTGAATATCACTATGTCCATTTTCGATTCTGGAAATAAAACTTTTTCTTGTGCCGGTCTTGTTGGCAAGTTCTTCCTGAGTCATATGAGCTTCTTTTCTAGCCTCCTTTAAGATTTCTCCAATAGCAAATGCTTTTGACTTAATATCAAATTGAGTCCTGGATTCAGTTCCAATTTTCCCATACCTTTTTTCAAGATGCTCTTCGAATGTTG
>CAZLJI010000398.1:0-3033 GCA_964559565.1 uncultured Ignavibacteriaceae bacterium
TAGGTAATATTCAATTCTTAGTAAACTCTCAATTAGTTGACCAAGTTTTCCTGCAAAAAATACAGCAGCAACAACTGCCAGAATGAATCCAACTATCCCTATTAGTTTACGAACAAATCCATCTTTAAAGCCAAGAATAAAGCCAATAATAACACCGATAATGATCAGTGCATCAAGTAGAATCAATTTACACCCAGCACTTTTTCAACAGCTTGCTTGATCGCTTTCCCATCTGCTAATCCTTTTAGTTCTTTAATTGCTGAAGGCATCAACTTCGGGAAATCTGCTTTCGATTGTGCCCCGATCTGTTCCGCTAATTGTTTTACTTTTAATATAATCTCATCCATAGATAATTGTTTTGGTAGATATGACATAATTATGTTAAGCTCTGCTTCTTCTAATAATGCAAGATCATTTCTTCCAGCCTTCATATATTCTTCAATCGCTTCTTTGCGTTTTTTTGCTGCCGAGCTAAGTAATTTAATTTCTTCCTCTTCAATAAGCTTTTTGCCAGTACCGCTTTTTTCAAATTCAAGTATGAGTGCTCGAATAGATCTTATCGTTTGAAGCCTAACAGTATCACTTGACTTCATTGCTTCTTTCAAATCGCTATTAATTTTTTCTGTAAGATTCATTTTACCCTCTATAATAAAAAAGCAGGCGATTATTCAAAACCTGCCTGCTTAGTTACACAAAATAAAAGTAGTTTATATTTTTACATTCGCCGAATAATTAATTCTCAGGCAGAAAGCTTTTCTAAGTTCCTGCTGGATATCGGTTACATAGCCCATATCTGTATCTTTATCAATACGAAGAGATACAATTACATTAGGCAGCGATTGTCTTTTAGCATACATAATGCTTTGAATCTCTTCCATCTTAACAAGACTGTCGTTGATTTGTATTCTTTGATCCTGTCCTACCCCGATATAAGAGATTAACCTTCTGTTTTCTATTTTTTCAATTGCTTTAGCTTCAGGAAGAGAGTAGTTTACAAATACTTCAACTTCTCTAAGTGTGGTCGTTACCATAAAGAATAATAACAGCATGAAAATAATATCAGGCATTGATGCAGTTGGAATCTCTTGCTTAGTGCTAGCTCTTTTCTTTTCGAATTTCATTATTCCTCCAAAGGAGTCCCTAAGGACAAATCCTCTATTTTATTTTTTCTGGTTCTGCTATTGAAATAATAATTGGAACTGCTTCCTTAACTTCATTCTGAGCTGTTTCGTCCAGATCGTTGAATTTCTGACCACACTTTGAATTAGCATATTCATCACGCACTTCGAAGAATGCCTCCTTCACTTGATCTAATGCTTGTATATATGCATTATACACAGTTCTTCTGTCTGTTTTAAGTGAGACAATCAGCTTTTTATTCTTCGGCAGATCGATCTTAGATTGAATTCTTGGTTTCAAAGTAGCCGTGATTTGAAATATTGATATTGGTTGGCCATCAAGAAGAACGTCACCGGTTTCATTAATAAGTAATGCTGCCATTCTGTCTTTGGGTACCTCAACGGTTTCAATGTCCTCAATAAATTCAGGCAATGTCATACCGATTCCTGAGTCAACATCAATTACAGTTGCTACAAGAAAGAAGATTAGAAGCAGAAATGCAATATCCGCCATCGATGATGTTGGTATTGTTGCTTCAGGGATTTTTTTCTTTTTTATCATTTTATTAATCTAGAGTTAATATCTAAAAAATCTAGTATCATTTTCTGGTTTTTAATTCATACAGAGCATCGATCAATTCAATTGAAGCTTCTTCCATATCTCCAACTAATCGGTCAATTCTTGATACAAGATAGTTATAAAACACTTGCAGAAGCATAGCAACGACCAGACCAAATAATGTTGTTAACAATGCAACTGCAATACCATCAGCAACGATTGCAGGAGAAATTTGAGCTGCCTCTTTGATCGCATCAAATGCAGCTATCATACCTTGAACTGTACCTGTAAATCCAAGCATAGGTGCTAATGAAATAAATAAAGATATCCAGATTAATCCTCTCTCTAGAAAACCCATCTCAATACCACCATAAGCAATAATTGCTTTTTCAGAGGCATCAAGTCCTTCATCTGCCCTTAATAATCCAGCATGAAAAACGGAAGCAACCGGACCTCTGGTATTTGAGCAAACTTCTTTTGCTTGTTCAATTCCACCATCATCCAGTGCTCTTTTAACCTGAAGTATGAATTTTTTAGTATTTGTTGTTGAGCGGGTCAAAGTCCATAATCTTTCAAAACAGAATGCCAGACCAATGATGAGACATCCCAAAATTGGGTGCATAAAAAATCCACCTGCTTCATATTTTGAACTTAACCAATTCAAAATTCCACCATCATTAGTTGCTTGCGCAATGGTGTTATATATCGTAGCTGTTACACCTGAGAAATCCATATAGAGTTTCCTCCTGAAAATTGAAAGTTTGTTATCAAGGAAAGGTTATTTTTCCAAATAATTTTTAATTAAGAGTATGACTACAATAATGATTTCAGCATTGAAAATCAACAAATTAGTTTATCTAAATAGGTATTTTTTTAGTATTTGTTGAACCGATTTTTTAGTATATAAATATTTCCCGTCTGTATATTATAGCTCATGAATAACGAATCGACAAATTCACCTATCTCACCAGGTTTAATCCAGTCTTCATAATCAGCATCTTTCATCCATTCTCTGTTTGCAGGAGAATCAATGATGAATGGTGCTATTGCATTAGCAGATAAGTTTAATTCTTTTCCCTCTTCAGCCAGAGATTTAACTAAATGAATCAATGCTGCTTTTGATGTTCCATAGACTGCCTTGCCTGGTTCAGCAACTAATCCTGTATAAGCTGATGTTAAACATATAGAACCGGAGTGAGAGTCTTTAACTAGTAGTGAAAAATATTTAGAAATTAAGAAATTGATTAAAAATTAAAAATTGGAAATTAAAAATTTGAGCAACTTCATTAAACTTTGCGGACTATTTTTTTGTGATAGAATATAAATATAAACACCGAGCTTCCCATTATGAATGTA
>CAZLJI010000399.1:0-3028 GCA_964559565.1 uncultured Ignavibacteriaceae bacterium
TGTTAGCAATGCTAACAAAAAAGGCAATACCTACGGCCACTGCTGAATCCAAAGCTCCGGTTTTAATGCGATCGGCCATAATAACCATCAAAATAAAAGCATAAATTGCTTGTGATGATGGCAAAGCTGAAAGACACATTCAAAGTCCTCTATTCAGGATTGAATGGAAGAGTTGGCCACGAGTTAATTTTTGATATGCACGAGTTCAAACAATCCTGCAATATTGAAGTTGAAGATATTTCAAAACGATTAATGGATTATGGTTTTCATGCACCAACAGTTTCTTTCCCTGTTCACGGAACACTGATGGTTGAGCCGACCGAGAGCGAATCAAAAGCGGAACTTGACCGGTACTGCGACGCATTAATTTCTATTAGAGATGAAATCAGGGAAATTGAACAAGGGAAATTCAGCAAAGAAGAAAATGTGTTGAAGAATTCTCCACACACGATGACTTGTGTAATTTCAGACGATTGGAGATATTCATACAGCAGAGAAAAGGCAGCATATCCGGTTCCATTCACGAAGGAAGGAAAATTCTGGCCAACTGTCAGACGAATAGATAATGCTTATGGTGACAGAAACCTTGTTTGCAGCTGTCTCCCTATTGAAGAATATATCCAGGAAACGGTTAGTCATTAGAATAATATTTTTAACTTGAATGTTTCAGCTTAATAAGTATTTTGTACCTCTACAATAAACAAAAATTAGCTGAGACTTTTGATTAATTACATATCAAGATTTGATCGGAGAAGGGAGACGAAATTCTTTTTGATAAAGAATATTGTCTTCCTCTTTTTATTTCCTGTCTGCATATATGCACAATCTGACACTCTATTCTTTGAAGGTGATTACCATATAGTTGTTGACTCAATTCACATTACTGGAAATAAAATAACAGAAGATTTCATTATCCTGCGAGAACTAACTTTTGGAATTGGTGATACGCTTAATCCACATATAGCATCTTACAACAGGGAAAGGATTTATAGTCTTAGAATTTTTAATGAAGTCAGATTAAAGCCGTATTTGAGTGATGGCAAAAACATTTTACAAATAGAGATTGAAGAAAGCTGGTACATTTACCCTATTCCTTTTGTTACTCTTAAAGACAGGGATTGGGATAAAGTTTCATATGGAGTCTCTGTGTCCCTGCTGAACTTCAGAGGAAGAAATGAAACGTTGAGTGGTTCTGCAGCTTTCGGTTATGATCCATCCTTTAGTTTTAGATATTTCAATCCAAACATTGCATACAATCAGAACCTTAATTTTCAAGTCAGCCTGGGATATTCCACTTCGACAAACAAAAGCAATGAAGCTGAAAGTTTGTACGGGGCTTCTTTTGAACAGAAAATTTTTACTTCAAGAGTACAGCTAGGTAAGAGGTTTGGAAATTATCATTGGGCTTACTTAAAATCAGGTTTCGACTATATAGAAACACCATTCTATCTTGAGGGAGTAAATGCTTCCCCTGATAATATTGACAAGACTTTAGTTCTGGGCGCAAGCTATGTTTATGACACGAGAGATTTAACTTTGTACGCAGCAAATGGTATTTACGCACTTTTTAATTATGAATTTAAAGGATTAGGTGTTGACGGCATTAATTATCGGGTTGCAGATTTAGAATTCAGAGAGTATAGAAAAATTGTTGATAGGTTTACTGCGAAGTGGCGAATGTCCATTCGTCATACTACCGGCGAGACTGTTCCATACTATGATTATTCTTATCTCGGTTATTCTGAACGCATAAGAGGATATTTTAATGATGGAGAAAGCGAAGGCAATGATCGATTCATTGGTTCTGTGGAAATAAATTATCCCATTATCGAGGAAACAAGAATTAATCTTTACTGGATTCCTTTGCTTCCAAATTCGCTTTTATCTTATCGGGTTGCAGTTATTGCAGGACTCTTCGGTGATACCGGAGTAACGAGGAACACCGGTGAACCTTTAGCAATCAAAAATTTTAACTCAGGTTATGGAACCGGCATTTCATTTCTCCTTCTTCCATATTTTATTTTCAGACTTGAATATGCTATAAACGACAACGGCAACACAGAATGGATATTTGATCTTGGAGCATCTTTCTGATATAGAATTATATTTTACTCCGAAAGAATTAGTTAAAGAAAATCAGCTAATTCTTACAGGAGATGAATTTCATCATTCAGTAAATGTGATGAGAAATTCTGTTGGTGGGAAGATCTTCGTTACTGATGGCAATGGCTCGATACTCACTTCAGAAATTACCAGAATAAGTGAAAATCAACTAACTGCAAATATCAAGGACAGAATGGTTTTGGAAAACAAAGCCAACAATATTTGGTTTTGCATTCCGATACTGAAAAATCCAGATAGATTAAAATTTGCTTTCGAAAAATGTGTTGAACTTGGGATAACAAATTTTATTTTATTTAACTCAAAGTATACTATTCCAAAAAAACTAAATCCTGACAAATTTCAGAAAACTGCTCTAACCGCAATGAAACAATCTTTAAGAGCATACCTTCCTCGTATAACTTCTGCAAGTATTACTGAAATTATTCACTTTGATGGTGTGAAAGTCATATTTGATCAAAAATCAAAACTTGAATTCAATGGTCAGGTTGATAAGGTTAAACCCTCTTACTTTCTTTTCGGTCCTGAGGGTGGATTTGACAAAAATGAAATTGAATCAGTTGTCGAAAAAAATCGTTTATCTGTTTCTACAAATCGGTTACGAAGTGAGACAGCGATTATAAAGTGTGCTTCTCTACTAAAGTTTACCTGAAAATTTATTCTTCATTTGTCAAAGGGTGATAAGCTTAAGGTTGAAAAAAACGACCCAGTGTATGGGGTACACTGGGCGCTGACCCTTGTACTTCAAAGGGCAGGGGAGAACCCTTTGAAAGAGTCAAAATGTAATTTAATGGGATTAAAATACTTCGAATGCAGACTCTTGTCAATAGTTAATTAAAATATTCTTTTAAAAGACTAAAAAGACACTAATCTCCCCAATCAATTTCTAATTGTTCTCAGCAGAGAT
>CAZLJI010000400.1:0-1659 GCA_964559565.1 uncultured Ignavibacteriaceae bacterium
ATTCAGTTCCCAATCCAAATGGCACTGAAGCACCGAGTCCAATTGAAAAATCACTTGAAATTTTATGAGAAATAAAAAAATGAGGAGGTACAAAAACCTGACTTTTCATAGTTGATTTTTCTATTGCAGGTGTTACGCCTCTAAAAGAAGTACTTGGAGCAATTATAGCAGCGCCAATTAAAAAATTAGTTCCTTCCAAATAACTTAAACCGGCCCCATTCCAATAAACGGCTGAAGCATCATTAACAATTGCTGTAAATGCGCCTCCGAGTCCCATAGGTTTTGCCCCATGTTCGTTTAATTGAAAACCGCCAGCCAATATGATACCCGGAAAAACTCCAAGTATCAATAGGATGATGTAAAGGTACCTTTTCAAATGAATCCCTCCTATTTGAGTTTATTGAATATGTTAGTTATGAAAATTATTACCCAATAGTAAACAGATTGAATCCTTTTTCCACTGCTGAACCCTCTTTAACAAAAACTTCTTCAATGATTCCGGTAGCCGGAGCTTTCAAATCATTTTCCATTTTCATTGCTTCGAGTATAATTACTGATTCTCCTTGCTCGACTTTGTCACCTAAGTTTTTCTTAATCTTTAAAATCAATCCAGGCATCGGAGCCTTTACATTCATATGATGATGTTGAAAGTTAGCTGAACTTTCCAGCAATTTAAAAGCTTTTTCCTGTAAAGCTGTTCTTACAGTTACATCAGTTTGATAGCCCTGAACAAGAACTTTAAAAAGATCACTACTCAATCTTTCTGATGTAAGCTCATAAATCTTATTATTCAACTTTAATATAAACGAATGATCAGACACTGAAAGAAGTTCATAATGAAATTTTTCATCATCTACAGTCAATTCATTATCGCTAAGAACTTTTATACTGAATTTTGAGCTATTGACACTCACTACAAAATCATTCATACATCTGCTCCTGCCAATTATTAATTGAATCGTTCTTTTTAGCTGGCAGATGATTAAATGATGATTTTGATTTTACTATCGATGCAAATATAACTGAGACTCTCTCAATTTCCTTAATATTTCTTGTTTCATCAAGAGTTATCAGATTATTCATGAAATCATCATTAAGAAAATTTATATCAAACTCCCCTTTTCTAAATGCAGAATGAGCAATTATGATTTTCAGAAATGAAATGTTCGTTATCAATCCACCGATGACATATTCAGAAAGAGCCCGCAACATTCTATTAATTGCAGATTCCCGGTTATCAGACCAGCAGACAAGTTTTGAGATTAAAGGGTCATAATGAACAGTTATTTCCGAACCAATACTAAATCCGGAATCAACCCGAACACCTGGTCCGGATGGATGGATATAGTGAATAATTGGTCCAGTAGATGGTAGAAAATTATTTGATGGATCTTCTGCATATATTCTACATTCGATGGCATGACCATTAATCTTTAAATCATTTTGCTTGAATGAAAGATTATTTCCAGCTGCCACAGAAATCTGTTCTTTTACTAGATCAAGACCGGTAATAAGTTCAGTTACAGGATGCTCAACCTGAAGTCTTGTATTCATCTCCAAAAAATAGAAATTCTTTTTTGAATCCATCAGGAATTCAATCGTTCCTGCATTAAAGTAATCGCAGGCTCTTGAAGCGGCGATTGCTGCCGAAGTTATTTT
>CAZLJI010000400.1:1669-3019 GCA_964559565.1 uncultured Ignavibacteriaceae bacterium
CTCGATTATTTTCTGATGTCTGCGCTGAATGGAACATTCTCTTTCAAATAGATGAACGTAGTTTCCTTGCTTGTCACCAAAAATCTGAACTTCAATGTGCCGGGGATTTTCAATATATTTTTCAATATAGATATCATCATTTGCAAATGCTTTAGAAGCTTCTCTTTTCGTAGCTTCGAATGCTGATTCAAATTCATCACTCGAAGAAATCTTCCTCATTCCTTTTCCGCCGCCGCCTGCTGCAGCTTTGAGAAGAACTGGATATCCTATTTCTTCTGATATTTTTAATCCCTCTTTAACTGATTTAATAGCTTCTGTTGTACCTGGAACAATGGGGACATTATTCTTTGCCATCAATTTGCGAGCTTCTGTTTTGCTTCCCATCAGAGAGACAGATTTTGATGATGGACCTATGAATGTGATTTTATTCTTTTCTAGTTCCTTGATAAACTCAGCATTTTCTGAAAAGAATCCGTAACCGGGATGAATTGCATCAGCTCCGATTTCCTTTGCAAGTTTAATAATTTTTTCTTTGTTCAGGTAGGAATCGTGTGCAGTTGAATTGCCGATATAATAACTTTCATCTGCAATTCGGGTATGAAGAGATGTTTTATCAGCCTCCGAGTAAATCGCTGCTGATTTAATTTCGAGTTCACGGCAAGCCCTGATAACTCTTACTGCAATCTCCCCTCTGTTAGCAATTAAAATTTTATTAAACAATACGTCCCTAATTTAATTCGACTATTGTAATACCCTCTCCGCCAAATTCTATTGGTGCAAAATAATAATTCTTTACTTTATCATGCTTATCTAGAATATCTTTGACTGTTTTTTTTAATACACCGGTTCCTTTACCATGTAGAATTTCAACTCTTTGTTGTCCTGTCATATAAGAGTCATCTATGAATTTAAGAATTTCAAAGTCAGCTTCATCAGGTTTTCTTCCCCGAATATCGAGGCGATACTGCGCAACAGGCTGGCTGATATTATGATGATGAGTTACAGACACCTGGTCATTATCTGAATGACCTGGTATCAGTTCACTTAGATCAACCTGCATTTTAATTGCACCAGACTCGATTAACGCTTTGCTTCTTTCTTTGTCAATTAGAATTATTCTGCCTGAAGTCGTAGTATTTTTAATAGATACAAAACTTCCAATACTAAAATCAGTGATATTTATTTCTTTTGCAACCTCAAGCGAATAAAGTTCTTCTGTTTCATCTTTGAGCTCGGCTATAATTTTCTTCGCTTCTTTGATAACCTCTTTTTGAGCACCTGATTCCCGAATTTCTTTAATAGCACTCTCAACTTTTCTATTAACATCTTTAAGAAAATCTTCTGCGTCTG
>CAZLJI010000401.1:0-3016 GCA_964559565.1 uncultured Ignavibacteriaceae bacterium
GCTCCACAAAAAATATAATCACCTGTCGCACTGAACTTGTCGAAGTGTGACAATGTAAGTCAACTTCCCACTTTTAATATTTCTTCCCACTCTACCTTTGTAACGGGTTGAATAGATAACCTCTGTCCGCGTTGAATGAGTTTCATGCTTTTCAATTTTGGATTTGCCTTTATTTCATCAAGCGTAACTGGCTTCTTAAATTCCTTCACTAGTTTAATATCAACCATAAACCAGGTTGGATTTTTCTTATCAGCTTTAGAATCATAGTGATCATTTTTTGAGTCGAATTGTGTGTGATCAGCATAGCCTTCTTTCGCAACTTCGCAATAACCAACAATTGCAAGTGGTTCAGTACTACTCTGGTAAAATAAAACGCCATCACCTTTTTTAATTTCATCACGAAGAAAATTTCTTGCCTGATAGTTCCGGACTCCATCCCAGAAGGTTGTCTGGTTTTTAATTGCCTTTAAGTTATTCCAGGAAAATTCCGACGGTTCAGATTTAAATAACCAATATTTCACTCCAATACCTCTATTTATTATAATTTATTCAAGTTCTTAAAATAAAATAAGAAGGGTAGTCTTCTAATTCAATTGCTCCATTTTAAGAATACTTTGAAAAATATTTTTAAATTACTTATTGACTAATTCAACAACCTCATATAAGTTATAACTATATATTTGGTAAAAACTATTTCATCACAATTTAGGGAGTCAGCTATGAAGAAAATTTTATTTCATTTATTGTTTTTATCTGTACTTTGCGGAATTGACTACGCTCAGAACTTCGATTGGCAATGGCAGAATCCGCTGCCTACAGGTGCCGATCATAACGATGCTGTAATACTTTCAACAAACAAATTTCTGCTATTCGGTAACGGAAGTGCTGTGAGCTTATCTACAGATGCAGGAAATAACTGGTCAATTTCTTACTTCGATCCGCAGGCAAGGGATATTTATGATGTAATTTTTCCTGATCAGAATACTGGTTATGCTGTTGGTACTTTGGGATTGATTATGAAAACTACTGATGGAGGAGCAAACTGGGTAGTTCAAAATTCTGGATTAACGACTACACTCTGGGATGTGGATTTTATTAATACTAATGTCGGATATGCAGTAGGCAATTCAGGAAATATTTTAAAAACAACCGATGGCGGAAATAATTGGTCTATATCAACTTACGGAACGACTGCCATTTATAAGGTTCATTATGTAAACGACACTCTTATTTTTTTGGGATCTGCAAGTTCAACAACCGGAAGACTACTCCGCTCAACTAATGGAGGATCTTCATGGGATAACATAACTGCAAATATCACTGGTCTTGATGGAACTGTACGTGGCCTTCATTTTTTTGATGCTGATACTGGATGGATTTCAAATAGCACTGGAAAAATATTTAAAACTACGAATGGCGGTGCTTCAGGTGGAATAATCTATGACATTGGTTCAACAACTACAACCATTTATGAAGTAAAATTTATTGATGCAAGTCTTGGTTATGCACTGACAACAGTTGGAAGAGTACTTAAAACTACAAATGGAGGAACAAGCTGGGATCTCATTCAAACTGATGCCAATGAAAATTTGTTCGGCCTGGGAATTCTTGGTGTTAATTCAGAAGCTGCAACTCCCGTACTGATCGGAGGCGACGTTGGTCAGATAGTTGTATCTCTTGATGATGGGGCAACATGGCAGAGAAAAAATACTTCTTTAACAAATGAGATCCTTCATCGTTTATCATTTCCAACTGAATCAACCGGATATGTGGTTGGAGGAAGCATAACTACCGGTAATTCTTATGGTGATATTTTAAAGACAACTGACAGCGGTGTAACATGGACAAATCTCACTTTCGATCCCGGTTACAGAACTTACTCTGTTTTCTTCCTTGATGAAAATACAGGTTATATCGGTACTCAAGGTCCTACCGGTGTCTACAAAACGACAAACGGCGGAGTTGACTGGGCACAACTGAATACAGGCACAGGAACTGCTTCAAACATAGTTTATGATATAAAATTTTATGATCAGAATCTTGGATTCGCAATGTATTCAAGCGGACAGGTTGCCAGAACAACTAATGCCGGAGCTAACTGGACACCTGTGTCAGCAGGCTGGGGAAGTGCCGCAGGATATGAAATTTTTATCGTGGACTCAAATATAATTTATCTCTGTGGTGGTGGAAACCGGTTCAGCAAATCGACGAATGGTGGTGTTTCCTTCACTCAGATTGGAAGTCTTGGTACAGTAACTTTATATTCAATGCACTTCTTCGATGAGAACAATGGTTTCATCGCAGGGAGTGGTGGAAAACTCTATAAAACAACAAATGGCGGAACTAACTTTACTGAAATACAAATGCCAACCACTGCTACTCTGTATACAATCCGGTTCCTCAATAATGATTTTGGATTAATGGCCGGTGCAAGTGGATTTGCGTACTACACTACCGATGGTGGTACAAATTGGTTACCTACTCAAATGTACCTTGGCACTACGCAATCAATCAGGGATATCCGTTTTGCAGGATCAAAAGTCTGGGCTGTAGGCACTGATGGTACGATACTAAGAGGAAATGTTGGTTCATCTTCTACATTCCAGCTTTCAGTAAATGTTGCTGATGGTTGGAATATGGTATCAATCCCAGGATTGCATCCAACAGATCAGAATGTAAATACCTGGTGGGCATTCAGAGATGTAGGTGCAAATGTCTTCAGGTATTCAGGTGGATATCAATCAGTAACTGATGCGGTACCTGGAATCGGATACTGGATGAAGCACGCTGGTGCTTTAACCTATAACACCGGTGAAGAATGGCCAGCTGGAGGAATAAATGTAATTCCTCACGATCCTATTGCAGGAGCCTCAGGCTGGAACCTATTTGGCGGATATGAGTTAGTTGTAACTGCAGCTAATGTTACAACGAATCCTCCGGGATTACAGAGCGGTCCGATCTACAAATACTCAGGTGGATATCAGACAGCAACAACTCTCGATCCGGGATATGGATA
>CAZLJI010000402.1:0-3014 GCA_964559565.1 uncultured Ignavibacteriaceae bacterium
TGAGCTGGGTGATGCGTACAAATTATTTAATGTAAGTATACCTGCGGCTGCAGATATTGCATTTGATACATCAGGCACATTCTATGGCATCAGTGTGAACGGAGAACTCTACACAATTGACTTAGCAACAGGAGATGTAACTTTTGTGGTTGATGCAGTTGGTAGCTATTCAGGAATTACTTTTCATCCGCAAACTAATGAATTGTGGGCAACATCCAGAGCATTCATCTTACCGAACAAAGATGCAGTATTTAAGGTGAATTTAACAACTGGCGATACAACAATTATCGGTCACACAGGATTGGGTAAATTAACAAATGACCTGATCTTCGATGAAAACTTAAATCTTTTCGGAGTGATCGGATCAGCAACCGAGATGAATGACTTCGTTAGTATTAATCCTTCAAACGGAGTCGGAACAATAATTGGTTCATTAGGGATGCAAAATATTTTGGGATTGGCTTACACTGAATCAAGTCCAACAAGTGTTGAAAATGAAAACGATAATAACATCCCGACAGAATATGCTCTTTATCAGAATTATCCGAATCCTTTTAATCCAACTACCAGGATTGACTTCTCACTTCCGGTTGAATCAGATGTTACGCTGGTAATATATAATATCCTCGGGCAGGAGGTTATTCAGTTAGTTAATAATCAAATGTCCGCAGGAAATCATTCAGTTATCTGGAATGCAAACGATGAAAGCGGAAATCAGCTTACTAGTGGAATTTATTTTTATAAGCTGACAGTTTCCGGTGCAAACGGTGGTGAGTTCCAGGATATTAAGAAGATGATACTTCTTAAATAGTAATTCGTTTTATTTTCTTTTAATCCCTCCGATTAGTAATTTCTCGGAGGGATTTTTTTTGCAGTTACTTGCAAAGAAATAAAAAATGATTTATAACTATTTTGGAGGATTAAAATGAAAACCTGCCAATACTTTTTCTTCCTGATAATATTATTTGTTGCTTCGCCTAAACTATTTTCTCAGTTAGATTCTGTATACTATCAGGGTCCAAGCCAGGGGAGTGTTACTAGCGGTGCAATTCAATCAACTGACAATTTTACGGATAATATCTCCATTATTGAACGTGATCAAAAAGTCTCTACGCTCAATCAAAGTAATGGTTCACAGAACAATTATATTTTTGGGTGGAACCCATCGCAACTTCCTAAGTTCAGGTATATTGAAGATTCTCCTGCACACAAAACTAATTCTGGCAATGGTGATCAAACGGTTCTGCTTAACAACTTTCCGGGAATTTCTATGACGAATTACATTCCGCCAGATCCCACAATTGCAGCCGGGCCTGAACATATAATTATTTGCGCAAACAGCACCTTCAAAATTCTTGATAAAGAAGGAAATGTTTTGAAAAGTATTTCTGCAGTAGCTTGGTGGGCACCGGCCTGGCCGGATGAAAATGGTGATCCTCAGGTTATTTATGATCACTACTCCCAAAGATGGGTTCTTGTATGGATGCAGGTTAATTCCGGTCTACAAACAGCAGGCAATCTAATTGCTTACTCAGATGATTCAAATCCATTGGGGATTTGGTATATGTATCGTCTGGATACTAAAAAACACGGTACTGTATCCTCAAATACCTGGGGTGATTATCCAAAAATCGGTTACGATGAAGAGGCTATTTACATTATGACAAGATGTATCGATTTTTCAGGTGCAGGACATCTTTATAATAAAATAAGAATAATTAATAAAGCTGAATTATATTCCAGCAATGCCGGCCCTTTATCATACACTGATCTGTGGGATATTCGAATGCCAGGGCAAGGTTCTGCGAGTCCAGTACTTGATTGTATAACTCCCGGAATTTCCTACACACCCGGAAACGGTGGATGGTTTTTTTGGGCTATGGGTATCTACGGCGGAGCTCCTGTAAGCGCTGATTTTTATGCACTGTATAAAATTGTTAATCCTCTTACAACCCCGACCATACGAGGAAAAGTTTTGCCAGTTCAGCTTTACACCTCACCACCTTTGGCAAATCAATTGGGTGGAGGAATGGGAATTGAAACTATTGGTTGGATAACTAAAGGTCCGGTAATTAGAGATGGGTTTCTTTATGTCGCACACGATATTCAGAATTCAACTTATGCTAATTATTCTTCAATCAAGTACTTAAAAGTTGATTTAACATCACACTCAATAGTGGATAACATAGAATTCGGAAATGAGGGTTACTTTTACTTATTTCCATCAATAACTGTGGACAAAGAACATAATGCAGCAATAACTTTCAGTCGTTCCGCTGATAACGAATATATCGGTGCATATTACTCAGTAAAGTACGCTAATGATCTTGCTATAAGTCCCAGCCAGCCGTTTGCAGTTGGAAAAGGGAACTATGTGCTGACATACAGCGGCAATATAAATCGATGGGGAGACTATTTTGGAATTCATTTAGATCCTGCAAATGAATATGACATCTGGATGATAAGTGAATACGCTGCTGCAACAAACATCTGGGGTACTTATGTTGGTCACATCCGAATGGCACCATATCCTGGAGCTCACGCTTTTCTTCAACCCAAAATGATAAATTTTGGTGATAATGAATTAGGAACAACCAGTACAACTATATCAGCGGTACTGGCTAATTATGGAGAAGATGACCTGGTAATTTCAAACATACCATCATCATTTGAAGATTTTAATCTTGAAACAAATCTATCATTCCCGCTTACATTATCGTCATATGATTCTTTAACTATTGATTTCAGTTATTCACCATCTACTGTTGGCAATACAAACATTCTTTATCCGATTACATCAAATGATCCTGATTTTCAAGGGATAACATTGAATGGCAATTGTTTCAGAATAATTCCTGTACTATCGAAAATTATTTATGCTTCTTCAGGTTTACAAAATGAGGGTAATATTATTACAATAGATCCAGCTACAGGTTCAGGGTCTATAATAGGTCAATCATTATTTTCAGAAGTCAAAGGATTAGCAATACATCCAACAAGTGGAATAATGTATG
>CAZLJI010000403.1:0-3013 GCA_964559565.1 uncultured Ignavibacteriaceae bacterium
TTTAGTTTGTTCTGTTTTCCATTGTTATTAATGGCTCAGTATTGGGAAGTAGGAGGTTTTATTGGTGCATCTAACTATAATGGTGAATTTACAGAAAGACCAATTGAATTGAACCAAACACATTTAGCTTACGGAGCAGCTACGCGTGTCAATTTATCCAGACATATCTCGATCAGAGGGAGTATCATCAAGACTGTCTTATCAGGAACAGACGAAAATGCACGAAAGTATTATCACAGAAGATGGACACGTAACCTCCATTTCAGAAATCCCATTGTAGATATAACAATTGCTCCTGAGTGGAACATCCTGGGTTTCAGAACGAATCATTTTACCTATCGGCATTCACCTTATTTGTTTGCAGGAGTAACCCTATATAAAATGAATCCCCAGGCATTTTACGATAATAAATGGATCAATCTTCAACCCCTTGGCACAGAGGGACAATATCTAAAAGGATATGAAGATAGAAGATACAGCCTGACACAGTTTGCTATACCTTTTGGATTAGGTTGGAAATATACCCCGGGATACAACATTAATATAAGTCTTGAAGCAAGTGCCAGAAAAACCTTTACTGATTATATTGATGATTGCAGTGCCACTTATGTTGATCTGAAAAGTTTGTTGTACCGAAATGGGCAAATAGCTGTAAATCTGTCAAACAGAACAGGGGAAGTGAACAATGAGAGAATAGATAAAGTGCCTGACGTTGATATGAGAGGAGCCCCTGATTCAAAAGATTGGTATTATTTTCTTGGATTCACAATAACTTACTCCTTTCTTCCGTTTGGTTGTATGGGTTATTAAATAGGGCTATTGCCGTATTAAATAAATTTGTGTTTCAGACAGATATGCGTATCAGGTGGTTATTGATATTTTTTCTTATTTTTTCTACTGCAGCTTTTTCACAAAAGTGGGAGATAGGTGTAACTGCCGGTGGTACCAATTACTTGGGAGATCTTGCACCAAATATAGTATTTCAGGAAACAAAATCATCTTATGGATTCTTCATTAAAAGGAATCTTGATCCATTTTTCTCTCATAACCTTGTCTTTATGAAAGGTTCAATTTCAGGAAATGATCAGAATTTCAACTTCCTGAAAGCAAGAAATCTGAATTTCTTTTCAGAAATAACTGAACTCTCTTATATATTGGAATTTAACTTTTTCAGATTTGCCATAGGACTTCACCCCAATAAGTTTACACCTTATGCATTTCTTGGACTGGGATCTTTTTATCATCAACCTAAAACAACCCATAATGGTACTGTGATTATTCTAGGACCACTTGATACAGAAGGAATAATGCTTGAAATTGAAAAGAGAGCTTATCGAAATCTTCAAATTTGTGTTCCTATGGGGGGAGGATTTAAGTTTAAACTGAGTAAAGATCTTAATCTTGCAGTGTTTGTCGGGTATCGAAGAACCTTTACAGATTATTTGGATGATGTAAGTACTACTTATTACAATATAGATGATTTGCAGAAAGAATATGGTGATTTGTCTGCCTTGTTATCTGATCGTTCAGAACAGATTATCGGATTTGATGGGAAGCAGAGAGGAAGACCTGATATGAAGGACTGGTTTATGTTTGGGGGTGCTTCCATATCTTTCAAAATAAAGAATAAGGTTTGTTTTGAATTTTAATACCTTTGCAGTTTAATAAATATTTTCCAACGAATGAATAACAGCGCAATTAAGAGCATTGATAAAACAACACTACCCAAGCATGTGGCCATAATTATGGATGGCAACGGACGATGGGCGAAGGAACAAAATAAACCACGGGTTTTTGGTCATCGTGCGGGAGTACAAACTGTACGCAGAATAGTTGAGGCAAGTGTTGAATTGGGGCTGCAGTACCTTACATTATATACTTTTTCTACGGAAAATTGGAAAAGGCCCAAACAAGAAGTGAGTGCACTAATGAACTTGCTAATCGTAACCATAAGAAGAGAACTGGATGATCTTAATAAAAATAATGTTTCTGTCAGGGTAATAGGTGATTGTCATAAAATACCTGAAAAGACAATGAATGAGGTAAGGAAAGCTATTGAAATTACCAAGCACAATGATGGTTTGAAGTTGATAATTGCTTTAAGCTATAGTGCAAGATGGGATATTATTTGTTCTGTAAAAAGGATTATTGAATTGGCAAATAAAAATATAATTAAACCGGAAAGTTTTAATGATGAGGCATTTAAAAGTTATCTGTCAACAGCAGATTATCCTGATCCTGAATTACTGATTAGAACCAGCGGAGAAAACCGCATAAGTAATTTTCTTCTTTGGGAATTGGCTTATGCTGAGCTGTTCTTTACGGAAAAAAAATGGCCGGAATTTTCTAAGGATGACTTTTATAATGCCATACTCAATTATCAAAACAGAGAAAGAAGGTTCGGTAAGGTTAGTGAACAATTGAAAAAGCAAAAATGAAAAGATTTTTTCTGGTATTATTGACTACTGTCATTGTTTTAAATGCTTTTTCACAGGAAGATAGTTTTGAAATTGATTATGCATTTCCACAACAATATGTGATTAAAGGGATCAAAGTTGAAGGAAATGAAGATATTGACAGAAGTATTATTATCTCACTTAGTGGTTTAAGTATTGGTTCGGAACTTTATATTCCTGGAGATAAGATTACGATGTCAATCAGGAATCTGTGGAAGCAAAAGTTGTTTTCCAATGTAACAATCATTGTGGAACATGTTGAAAACAATGATGTTTATTTGATTATTGAGGTTGTAACCCGTGCCCGTTTATCCAAATATTCAATTACAGGTGTTTCCAAATCTGAAGTGGATAAAATAAAGGAAAATCTGAGTCTAGTTAGAAATGAAATTGTAAATCCGCAATTATTGTTTATTGTCAAAAATCAGATTCAGGATTATTTTATTGAAAAGGGTTTTTACAATGCTGAAATTGACATCACCGAGGTGGAGGACACATCTCTGGGGAATAATTATGTCGCGTTGATTATTAATATTAATAAAAATAAAAAGGTTCGG
>CAZLJI010000404.1:0-3000 GCA_964559565.1 uncultured Ignavibacteriaceae bacterium
AATTTAACTCCCTAAAAAACTTTATTAAATAATTTAAGCCGTTCCATAACCATACTTATTGGTTTTGAATTCAGCATAATATAAAAATGAACGCTTGGAACATTGTTATCTAAAAGTTCACTAACCTGGTTAGCAGCCCAATCAACTCCAATATTCAGTACTGCATCAGGTTTCGCATTATCAATTTCATCAGCAAGAGCAGAAGGAATTGTAACGTGAAAATCTTTTGGAATTGAATGAAGCTGAGCTTTTGAAGTTAATATTTTCAAACCGGGAATAATCGGAACTTTGATTCCTGCCTCACGGCATTTATCAACAAATTCAAAGTAAAATTTATTATCATAAAACATTTGAGTAACTATGTAGTCAGCACCGGCATCAACTTTTTCCTTTGCAAACTTTATATCAGCTTTCAGATTCGGTGCTTCAAAATGTTTTTCAGGATAACCGCCAACTCCAATGCAAAAGTTTGTTGGTCTCGCATCAAGCAATGAATCTTCAAGATAAATTCCTTTGTTCATTCTCATTATCTGTTCAACAAGCTCAACTGAATTTTTATTCGCACTTCTGCCTGTGGGAATTGGTTTTTCGTAACCGCTGTCATCTCCTCTAACTGCAAGAACATTGTCGATTCCAAGATAATTCAACTCTATCATAAAATCTTCAGTCTCTTCACGCGTGAATCCTTTTACAAGAATATGAGGAACTGCATCGACATTATATTTATTCTGGATGAGTGCACATATTCCAAGCGTTCCAGGTCTTTTTCGTTTTACTTTCTTTTTTATTCCATCAGGAGTTTCTTCATAAATTACTTCTGCAGAATGACTAGTAATATCAATAAACGGCGGTCTGAATTTTATTATTCCGTCAAGAACGTGTAAAACATCCGTGATATCTCCGCCGCGTTTAGGTGGAATCAATTCGAAACTTATAAGAGGCTCTTTCGCCTTCTCTAAATGCTCAATTACTTTCATTTAAACTCTTGTTGTTAAACAAATCATTTGCTGCAAATATAGACAAAGTTAATAATAATTATGGATTGATTAGAAATGAATTATTTCGGTAGTAGTTTGAGTAACCTGTTTCTTTGATTAGTAATTGAAGATCCATTAGTTGTTATCTTCATATACTTTCCATTAAGAAAAAGTTCTGTTTGATCGCTGTAATGATCGCTGAAAATATTTCCTGACTGACCTGTAGTCAGAATCAGATAAAACTCATCTGGTTTAGCAAAATCATAAATGAATCTCATCGAAGGACCAAGTTCACAATCAAAAGGTTCGTGTCTGAATAACGGATACTTTTCTATGCTTTCCGAGAAAGAATACTCTGTGTTAAAAATTGTAGTTCCGTCCCCGCTGATTTCATAAGGACCGATATTAATTACACCGTCAAGCAAACCGGAAGCACCACTGAATGCGTGTTTAAAAGTTACAGTATGAAGTCTTCCCCATTGCCAGTCTTTAACATCTTTTCCTAACTTACTTTCAAGTTCATCAAGTGCTTCAGTTAGGCTTTGTCTTATGACATCATCTCTTGTTTTTTGTTCATTCTGTTTTACATCATTATACCAAACTGAAAATGGATTCTGCAATAGTTCAAGAATATTTCTGTAAGGAACATTTGCAAGAAAAACATACTGATTAAAGAGATCTTCTCCCATCTCATCCATATAAATATTTTTCATCAGCTTGTCAAAGAATGTTAGAAAGATAGCGGGTGCCTGCTGATATTTATCTACTTCAAAATTCCATTCTTCAAGCAACTTTAAGGATTGTAATAAATTTTCATCTTTCACTTCAACATCCTGAAAAGCAAAAATTATGTACGGAACAATCTGTTTAGCATACGGTGACAAAAAATCTTCCTGGTAAGTCATATAATCTTCAGCCGAGTGTTTTTGTTTTGATTGAAGAAGTTCTGTTATTCTCTCAATCCTTGAAGAAGGTTCCCAGAGATTTGTAATGTGATATTTAAAATCTTTTATCACTTTGTTGTTTGCTGTTGCAATATAGTTCTGAGCTGGATTGAATAGATACGGAAGATCATTTCTCGGGACAAATCCTTTCCAATCATTTTTAGAATCAGAACCATCAAATAAAAACGTCGTGGCGTTGTATGGTCTGATTGGAAGTGCACCACCAAATACATAACCAATGTTTCCTTCACCATCAGCATAAACAAAATTTTGTCCTGGAATGTTAAACTTCTCAACTGCTGATTTAAACTCATTCCAATTCTTTGCTTTATTTATTTTCAGAAAAGCATCCATCTCATCGCTGAATTCATTCCCAAGCCAGCGCATACTGATCGGCTGATAGGTTGATTCATCTTTATTAAAAATAAAATTATAGGGATGAATACCCGAAATAATTGGACCTCTATGCGTGTATTTGATTTGGATAGGTTCTCTTATTCCATCTCTCGTTTCGATAGTGTCTTCGATAATTATCAAATCTTTCAAGTTTCCATCGAGCAAATATTTTGTTCTCGATGAATCGAGAGTTTCAAAATAAAAATCTGTTTCATCAGTCATTATTGAAGTGAGTGTCCAGGAAATATTATCATTCTTTCCGATAACGATTCCCGGAACACCCGGCAATGTAACTCCAGCAGCATTCCACATTGGTGATTTAATTACAGCAGTATACCATATTCCAGGAGCCCTGTAAGCAAGATGTGGATCATTTGCGATTATCGGTTTGCCTAAAGCAGACATTTGTGAATTCACAACCCAGTTGTTTGAGCCAAGATGTGTTCCGGTCATTCCTATAAATTTTCTGAATGCTTTGTCAGTCTCCATGAAGTTGGTATTGATATGTGCAAACTTTTTTATATCGGCAGAAATAATTGTTGGTGCATTTTCAGGATATCCGGGAAGTATTTCTTTTACTTTTTCTTCTCCAAGTTTTTGAACAAGCTCAGTAAACGATAAATCTGTCCACCAGCCAAGATTAAGTTCCCAAGCCATCATCCTTATTACGATTATGCTGTGTT
>CAZLJI010000405.1:0-2997 GCA_964559565.1 uncultured Ignavibacteriaceae bacterium
AAGTAACTTTACTCTATATCAAAACTATCCTAACCCATTCAATCCATCAACAACAATTAAATTTGCTTTGCCGGTTGACAGCAAAGTGAAGATAAATGTTTATAACGCACTCGGGCAGTTGGTTGAAACACTTGTTGATAGGGAAATGGAATCAGGGTATCACGAAGTAGACTTTAATGCATCGCGGTTAGCGAGCGGAGTTTATTTGTATCAGCTGCAAGTTAATGATCCTTCGACAGGCTCAGGACAGAGTTACATTTCAGTAAAGAAAATGTTATTGCTGAAATAAAGTCCAACATTTATAATCTATCTTTTCATCCCGCTCAACGAATATTGAGTGGGATTTTTTATTATGACACATATTTTTAATCCACGCAGAAAGTTTTTCAACATCTTATCCCCATTATGATTAATTTTGAATGTAATTTGTTTTTTTAAAACGAGAGGAATCAGAAATGAAAAAATTAATTATACTATTCATTTTATTTTCAGCACAGCTTTTTGCGCAATACATCACGCCGAATACAGGGGTGAACTGGAACCTTGATGATCTTGTGACAAATTCCGGCGGAACTGTGACGGGGACTTTCCCAAATTATGCAATCAATAACAAAGTAACAGTATCAGCGACGGATCGGGTTTATATTCTTCCTGGTTCTGCAGTTACATTTTCCGGATCTGCCTCAGGCTTTGAGGTCTATGGAAAGTTTCTGGCTGTTGGCACACCAGCCGATTCAATACGGTTTACGGCTTCTGTGGCTGACTCAACCGGCGGATCGTTCAACGGTTTTTATTTCAGAGAATCTTCTGTTGATTCAGCCTGCATCATCAGCTATGCAAAAATTGAGTATGCGTATTATGGATTGAGATGTCTGGGCGCGAGTCCAACTTTAAGTCATTCTTATCTTTGGAAGTGCAGAAGAGGTGCAAACTTATCCAGCGATTCTCATCCCGTTATAACTAATAGCAGGATTGAAAGAAGTTATGAATATGGAATCACTATGACGACGGGTTGTTCTCCATTGATAGAATACAACGAGCTGATAAATAATAACTCACAGAACACAAGTCCCAAAAATCAAATCTCAATCGGAACACAGGGAAATAACTCGCCAACAATCAGGCATAATACAATCAGAGGAGGAATGTTCAATAGGACGGGTGGAATTAGTATTTCAACTTTGATTTCCGGTTCATCATCATCGTCTGAAATTGCTCACAATGAAATCAGCAACAACAGCTTTGGAATTGCTTTACAGGGTTCAAATCCGATCACAAGTTATATTCACAATAATTTAATTTATGATAACAGCATCAACCCTGATGTAATGACTTCAGGAAGCGGAATAAATGCTTATGGAACAGCCGCTGTTGCACCGATAATTACACGGAACAAAATTTCCGGAAACTGGTGGGGAATCACTATTCAAGTAGGTATTGCAGGACAGCCGGGTCCGCAGGTAAATCTTGGTAATATCGAAAACTCAGATACAACCGACGATGGAAGAAATATAATTTCAGGAAATGTGCAGGGTACGGATGTTTATGACCTCTACAACAATACTCTTGAAACAGTTTACGCACAAAACAACGACTGGGAAGTTTATGATTCTTTATCCATTGAAAACCACATATATCATTTTAAAGATGACAGCACACTAGGATTAGTTATATTCACTCCGTTTTCAGGTTCAATTCCCGTTGAACTCACTTCTTTTACTGCAGAATATTTGGATGATGAAGTTGTTTTGAAATGGCAGACGGCGACTGAAACGAATAATAGTGGATTTGAGATAGAGCGGAGTCAAAAGTCAAATTTCAGAAGTCAAAATGATTGGGCAAAAATTTCTTTTGTTGAAGGAAAAGGAACAACAACCGAGTTAACAGAATATAGTTACAAGGATAAAATCATAACTCCGGGAAAATATGTTTACAGATTGAAGCTAATTGATTTCGACGGAAGTTTTTCTTACAGCGATGAATTGGAAATTGATGTGTCCGGACCGCAGGCTTTTGCTTTGCTTCAGAATTATCCAAATCCTTTTAACCCAACAACAATAATAAAATTTGCTTTACCTGTTGACAGCAGAGTAAAAATTAATGTTTATAACTCACTTGGTCAGTTAGTTGAAACATTAGTGTATAAAGAAATGGAATCAGGATATCACGAAATCGATTTCGATGCATCTCGACTTGCAAGTGGAGTTTATTTGTATCAGCTTCAGGCTGGTGATCCTTCGACGAGCTCAGGACAGAGTTTCATATCAGTTAAAAAGATGATATTAATTAAATAACGATTACACTATTAAAAAGATGACATCTTTCAAAAAGATGTCATCTTTACTATTTCAACTCAGCAGAAAAATTATGAATAGAACTCCAACAACTCCCCACGCAAATTTGGTGGCATAATTCGGGAATTTCATTTTTGTCCAGCCCCATAATTTTGCAACCATTACCATTAACACCATCAACAAGAGAGTTACGACAATACTTTCCCAAACATTTAAAGTAGATCCTAATATTTCAGCAAAACTTTTATTCTTCCAGATCACACTGTAAATAATTAGTAAATGCAGCCAGTATATTAAAAGCGATTCACGGCTTGCGTCGATTATAAATGATTGCTTGGTTTGTCTCCAGTTAGCATAATACCAGCAGAGAGCTACAGAGAATAAAACGTAACCAAGTCTTTCAACAAAAAATACCGGGTTGGGAAGAATCGAAGTGAGAGAAGCGGGGAACAATCCAGAATAAAACAAATGACCCGAAAGCAGCATAATTATTCCTGTAAAAGTTGTTGCTTTAATGAACTTTTGTTCTTTGTTGTTCGTTGCTGCATTCAGAAAATATTTTGAAAAGATCGCACCCACGAGAATAAAATTTAACCATGGGAAAACAGGGAAGAGTGAACCGTTCAAACGGTTAGAGTAATTTGTAAATACAGGATGAATGTAATTTGTAAACTCTGTCTTCCAGAAAACCGGTGACACTATC
>CAZLJI010000406.1:0-2996 GCA_964559565.1 uncultured Ignavibacteriaceae bacterium
TAATTTCAAATTAACTTAGAGTTTTATTACAATTTTTTATTCATAAATATTTTTCTCCTGACTTCAGGAATTTTTCCGCAATTTAACAGTAATCCAACTTCGATATCTGCTGCTTTTAAATAATTTAGTAATTGTGCTTCGTGTTCTTCACAGATATTCTCAGCAGCTTTCAACTCAACAATTACCAATTCTTCAATTAAAAGATCTGCAAAGTAATCTCCTACCATTTCTGATTCATAATAAACTTTAATATTCTTTTGCTGCTCAACTGATATTCCCATTTTAATTAACTCAACCCGCATAGCATTTTCATAGACCTTTTCTAAAAATCCATAGCCAAGTGTATTATAAACTTTATAAAATGCTTGAATTATCTTTGAGGTTAATTCTTTATGTAAATACTCCTCCATTTTTATCTCCTTTGATTATCTATTATTTGATAGAAATCAAATTTAAATCTGAGAAAATCTTGCCTGATCTACGTCATCTGCGTTCTATCCTTTCACATTCAATAATTATTTATTCTCCAAGCCGCTGTTGAACTTTCACAACACCAGCGCCATGATATGAATGATACTCCTGATCGTACATTGCTTCTGCACCAATAACAGGAAGCTGATATGTTCCCTGGTTAACAACACGAAGCATGTAATAAAAATCTTTCGTTTGGTTTCTAACTAATTCAGTAAATAAAAGTAATCTGTCATCACGAATATCCATATACTGAATATTCATCGGATTTTTCGGAATCCATTTCAACTCGGTTGCAGGATTTAATCTTGGATTTTCAATTTCGAATCCAGCAGGAATTAAATCTGTGATTACAATATTTTCAGCATTTCTATCATAACCGGTTAATTCAATCTTACAGACGATCAGCTCTCCCTGATAGAAACGAAAATCGGGAATTAACCTACCTGTTTTATAGCTGTAGAATGTTCTTCTAATCTGTATATAAGAATCTTCTTCCTTAACTTTTTCATTCAACTTAACACCTTCAGCACTCCAGAAATAATATACTTCACCTTTTCCGGATGCTCTTAAAGTTATATTCGAAGCGTTGAGTTTGTTACCACTTACACTTAAATCTTTCCCTGAAAATTTATTAATTGATTTTCCATCGACAAGAATATCAACTGTAACGTTAGCATCAGCATTAAGGCTTGCTGCTTTGCCAAGTGCAAGAAATGCAAACGATCTTTCCTGGGTCGAATACATTCGATCAGCATTTTGAGAAAGATATTTAATGATTACGGGTATCTGTTTATTCGCTGGTTCAACTTCAAGAAGAACATTCAGCATAATTGCATTTGCACGGATATCAGAATCAAAACTTCCTCCCGTTAAGCGATCAGTTCTTTCAGGTGTAAAAGCATTCGGGACAATTTCGTAATACGAATTCCATCTTCCCATCAGTGCATAAGATCCTGCAAGCAGATATCGCATATCTTCTGAGACAAGATGAGGGCGTGCTTTATAATAGTTCATCGTTGCGATATCACCTTCACCAGCCATTGCAAGAACATAAAGTGAATAGAGAATTTCCTTATTCGCAATCTTCTTAATTGTTCTGCCTGTTGGTAGATATGTTACATAATCGAAAGTGCTTTGCTCTTTTGCTTTCTGTGACAAATACTTAGACAGTTTGTTGAGCATACTTTCTGAAACATTGAATCCTGCTTTCTTTGCTTCAACTAAAAAGTGAGCAGCATAAACAGAACCCCACCAACTTGGTTCTGTTCCACCCTGCCAGTAAGAAATCGAACCGTCATACAACTGCATTGATTCAATCTTGCGTATTCCTTCTTTCACATAATAAACAGGATTATTAGTCCGATACAATTCAGGTGCAACAAGCTTTGCCATGTCTTCAAAGTAAAGTTGAGGAAATAATTGCGATACGGTCTGCTCAATACACCCGTGCGGATATCCGACAAGATACTTCAAATGCTTTGCAAATTTTACTGCAGGAAATTTGCTGATGGTTAAAGAAGTGTTTTGAGTTCCTTTGAGGAAATTTTTGGGTACATCAATTTTTATTTCCTTCCCTGCCGCAATTGTTCCTGAACCGGTTTCAACCATGAGTGGAGAAATTGGTCTGACTGCTATATCAATTTCTTCTTTAATGTTTGCAAGTCCGGTAGTCTCAAAAATTATTTTACCAGCACCAACCTGCGATTGAGCAAGAATTCCAAACGTAACACTCTTTGTTGAGTTAGGTTCGATCTTTAATGATTTTTTTGTTGATGAAGTAATCTTCAAAGGTCCTTCGACTTTTAATGAAACATCAACATTTGCAGTTTTATCTGTTGTATTGATAATTGAAACAGGCGTAACAAGCGAATCATTAACCGCAAGAAATCTTGGTATCTGCGGTTCCATAATAAGATCATCAGCAACTTTCATTCGCTGTTCTGCTGATCCGAATCGCGAATCGGTATAAGCTACTGCCATCAGCCTAACCTCTCCATTGAACTGAGGAATATTTAGTGAGACAGTTACAACTCCATCGTTGTTAGTTTTCTTAATTCCACTCCAGTAGGAAAGAAGCTTGAATCTTTTTACAGAAATCGGATTGGTTCTTTTCTGAAGTTGCTTTTCCATATCTCCACCACCAGGAGATGAACTGATTTTGACAATCTCGGGTAAAAGCAATTTGTAAAGATCATAACTTTCAACCATCAATGGTCGTTTTGCATACATAAATTCAAACGGATTTGGAGTTATAAAATTTGTTATCTGAAGAATACCTTCATCGACTGCAGCGACAGTAACATAAATATCTTTTTGTGCTTCAGTTTTTATAGTAATCTGCTGAGTTGTGTTCGGTTTGATTTTTTGCGATACGGAAATAGAAACCGGAAGCTTATTTTTATTTTTGATTACTTTCATTGAAGCAAAACCATGCCCAACAAGAAAGGGTGCAGTTTCATCTTTGCTGTGCTTTTTGAAAAGTGTTGCCGTCACGTAAACATTAGGCATATGTTCATTATCCA
>CAZLJI010000407.1:0-2985 GCA_964559565.1 uncultured Ignavibacteriaceae bacterium
GGCCAGCTCTGTCCATGATGTGTGTGACCTGAAAGTTGTAAAGCAATATTGTTTTTCTGGGCCTCTTCTAATTTATATGGGGTGTGATCAAGCAGGATCATTGGATAATTTGTTTCTATAGATTCAATTATCTGCTTGAGTGATTTTCTATGTTTTCCTGTAAACTGAGACATAGTCGAGTCTTCCCTGCCGATGATATAAAAGCTGCTGTCTATCATTTCATATTCATCACGAAGTACTTTCATCCCGAGATGTTCAGCATATTGAACTGAAGCATCTACTCCATTTATAAATTCGTGATTACCATTTATTGTGTAAATACCATATTTAGGATTTAGTCTTTTGAAGGATTCACCAATTTTTCTCTGCTCAAGAATTTCTGCTTTATCATCTACTATGTCGCCTGCTAAAAGAATAATATCAGGATCAAGAGAATCCATCTTATCAATTATCCTGGTTAACAATTTTTCGCCATCAATCGGCGAGAGATGCAAATCGGAAGCCATCACAACATTAATCTCGTTTAGCTTACCGCTTCCTTTTGCCAGAGTAAGCTCTAATGTCTTAATTGTGATATCACGCTTATTGAGATTTCCGAGGAAAACAATTAAGCCGACAAGAGCAATAAGTACAATCGCTGTAATCTTTTTAGTTTGCTCATAATTATTGTAAATGTAATTTGGCAGAAAATGATAAAAGGATTCTACTGAACGAATTAAATCCAATCCCAAGAGAAGAAGAATAAAATAAACCAGGAATGCAAACCAGATAGCTCCAACGCTGAGAATAATATCATAAGCATGCGGATGTAGATATTTGTAGAAAACTTTCGCAATAACATAACCATATGCAATAATTATGAAGAATACCACATAAAATGGTTTAAAAACGGGAAGTGTATGAAGTGCCTGCCAGCCTCTTATAAACACATAGTAATTGAGCGCTGTGTAAACAGTAAAGAATATTATGAAGAAAAGAGCCATTTTGCCTTAAATTTTATTTAATAAACGTTAAAATAGGACTATTGGTTCAAATGGTGAATAATAGAAACCGAGGTTGTGATGTGTAACAAAAACCATCGCGGAGAAAAATTATCTTTTTCATTTTAACACCTTAAATTTTTAGTTATAAAATTACCTTATTAATAAGGTCTTTATTACTTTGGTGTAATTGCCTGCATTTAACTGTATTAAATACACCCCTGAAGGAAGTAACTTTCCGTTACTGTCCTGTCCTTCCCAGCCTATCTCATAACCGCCAGGAGATAATTCTTTATCTAACAGTATTGTTTTTTCTTCCCCTAATAAATCGAATATTCTTAAAGTAACTAAAGAGGTTTGCGTAATTTCAAATCTAATGTTTGTAGCCGGGTTGAAAGGGTTGGGATAATTCTGGTATAACTTATTTGACTCCGGAATTATGACATCTATAGGAACAATAGAAGTACTGTCTGGCTTATAAATCTTAGTAACGAATCTTCCAGTTTGCTGCCATAATATATGAATCATAGAAATCAAGATTTCATATCCTCCATCCTGGTTTAAGTCATACATAGTTGCACCGTAATAGGTCGTGAACTCATCTTGGTTCCACAGGTCATTCTGCTTGATGTAATAAAGCTCATAAGTATGATGGTTACGGCTACCGTTAAACTTCAATATTAAAAAATTATCATCAATACATACGGTTATTTCTTGAGTTCCATCTTTATCGATATCAATTGCTTGTATAGTACCGGCATAAAATGAGAAAATTCCAACTAGATCTACTCTTCCAACAGCGTGGTAACTATTATCTCCATTCATTTCAAAGATGGTTATTCGTGTTGTGCCAATTCCGTTGTAATAGGCGTCACCAAGAACCCAAAATTCCGATTTACCGTTTCTATCTGTATCTTTAGTCCAGGTATGAATATATGCGGCATATGTTTCAACCATTCCTGCCCAGGAGTTTGTGTATTGGTTGTCTCCTTCATTCTCCAGTACGAAAACATTTCCTCTACCAGTTCCAAATACCATATCTGTTTTACCGTCAAGATCAAAATCAGCAACGGAAAAGCCGCCTTCATCATAAGGTGCAGGTTCCCCGGTATCAAAGCGATATACTGAATCGAAATTGTTGATTACAGGGTTATATTCTAGTATATGAACGTACGGCTTTCCCCACCTGTTAAATAGCATATCAGTATAGTTATCATCATCGAAATCACCAAATGTAATGTCATCAAGTTGTGCACCCGTGCCTAACATATAGATGAAATTAAGATGTGTTGCAAAGGATTTACTCGTTGGTTTAGAAAAGAATCTTTGTTCGTTTCCAGCCCCATAGTAAGGTGTCATAGTCAGGAGAACTTCTTCTTGTCCATCTTTATTCACATCGTATATGTTTCTGGCGGTAAGTACCGAATCGTACTGATACTTAAAATCAAAATGGCCGTACGCGTTGAGTTCATAAATAGTTACCGGTTCAAATTCAGACCAGAAGTATTCTCTGCTACCATAAAGTTCAATCCGTCCATTATTATTAACATCGCCAATTCTTAAACATTCAAAATCCCAATTATGTATTGGCACTTCCTGCCAGTATTGGTATTTATGGTGATAAAGTGTTGTATCTATATATCTAAGGTCAATTATTGTGCTGTCGTAAGTTGGGGAGTAAACTGGTTGCTGGATACTTGATGCTGGATACTGGTAATCAGAAATGTTTTTGTAAAGTAATTTACCGTTTGGGTATTCTAATTTTAATATATCTTTTTCAACTTCGGTTACTTTTATGTCACCACGCTTTTTTAATTGTTGAAGCTTTTCCTCGCGGTTCTGTTGTGCTAAACCGGCACAAACCTGAACAATTATCAACCAGCAAACTAATATTCTTATCTTCATATTATTACCCCCTATTTTATAGGGAAAGAAATTTTACTCGTAGAGTCCGGCAGACTCTCCAGAGTCTGACGACTGTTAGAGATTGCTTCTCCCGTCTTTC